>NZ_JBEHFV010000017.1:0-53668 GCF_040225855.1 Corynebacterium sp. KPL2850 | reverse complement strand
GGGAAGCTAAGCGGGAAGCCTGTTTTAAGATGAGGTTTCTTTTGAGGTCCCCTAAAGACTATGGGGTAGATAGGCCAGACTTGGAAGCACTGTAAGGTGTGAAGGCTACTGGTACTAATTGACCAAAACAAACACACCACAACAACCCAAACACAATGTTTGGATATGTTGGGTGAGCTTGGTTAAAGCGAGTAAACAAAATGTACACATTCACGTGTGTGTCGCGTCCACTATGCAGTATCTGACACAACACCACACACTGGTGGGTAGTGTTCTGATAGGTTTGTCGGTGGTTCATAGCTACAGGGAAACGCCCGGTCCCATTCCGAACCCGGAAGCTAAGCCTGTACACGCTGATGGTACTGCAACCGGGAGGTTGTGGGAGAGTAAGTCACCGCCGACACCAAACAACAAAACAATAATTACATACGGTGTTGATGATGGTCCCCAATAAGAGACCACCACCCCAGAACATGGTTTCGGGATGGTGTGGTTTCTTGTGGGGACCATCAACGTTTTCACACGGGGCTAACCCCCGATGCGTCTACTTTCCCGGGGGTCGGGCCTATCACCCGTCGCGCTCACTGTGGTAGAAAAACCAGAAACCCCGCCGTCCGCGGTGAGCGCGAAGGGCGGGGAAAAATCGGGGTAGCCAGTACGTGTCGTTGAGATACTCCACGGCATTAGCTGAATCCGGAATTCGGCCAAGTGCAGGAATAGTCGGTTATCCCTATGACGCGGAACTAAATCCAAGACGCTTCAGACAGCATTTTGCATGAGAGCCGACAAATCTATCGTTTGTACGGCTGTTTTTTGAGTATTGAATATTCTCCGGACATGAGATCTATTATTCCTGAGTTGATTGCGATGATTCCTATCCAAGACCCTGTTATATAGATGAAAAGTGTGCCGAGGAGTATGGCGAAGCAGCTAACTGCCTTTAGCTGTTTCGTTCTTCTGTCATTGGATTCGTCAGGCTGGTAGATCCGGGCAACCATGAGATCAACGGCGGCAACGGCTAGCAAAAAATACGAAATTCTTGTGTAACCGAATAAAGCAAAGACTCCTGAAACCACAAGCACGGCAATCCCTGCAAAGCCAATCAAACGGCTCATGAGAAAACACTCCATAACATGGCTTAATGGTAAACGTCTCCTTAATTCTATACGAAAGGTGAGGGGGCAGGTCTCTTAGAAAGAAACACGAATCTTCCCACACCATCACACCGCTGCGTGTAAATCAGCCTATGGGGTGATGGGATGCTGCGAATACTCGGGTTACTATGGATAAAGGTAATTTCCCATGTACAAGGAGAACACGCTTTATGAATGATGCCGCGGCGCGCGCCGTTGACTTGTTTAAGCAATACGGAAGCGATGATACGGCGGTTATCGCCCTTGATCACGTTTCCATTGAGTTTGGAAAGAACCAATTCACGGCCATTATGGGCCCATCAGGCTCGGGCAAGTCTACGTTGATGCACACGATGGCAGGGTTGGACTCTGCTAGCTCTGGTTCGGCGTTTATCGGTGATACCGATATGTCGCACCTCAATGACAAGGAAATTACGGCGTTGCGTCGTGACCGCTTAGGATTCATCTTTCAATCCTTCAACTTGGTTCCCACCTTGACGGCTGCGGACAACATTACGCTGCCGACCGATATTGCGGGCAAGGACGTCGATAAGCAATGGTTTGAAGAAGTCACCCGCCGTTTGGGCCTAACGGAGCGTTTGGAGCATCGACCGGCGGAACTATCTGGTGGTCAGCAGCAGCGTGTAGCCTGTGCTCGAGCTTTAGTTTCGCGGCCGGAAATTATTTTCGGCGACGAGCCTACGGGTAACTTGGACTCCAATTCTTCGGCCGAGGTCCTGGATATTCTACGAACTGCGGTGGATCAGGATAATCAGACCGTGGTCATTGTGACGCATGATGCCAAGGCGGCGTCTTATGCCGATCGCGTTGTTTTCCTTGCTGATGGCAAGCTCGTTAACGAACTGCAAGATCCGACGATGGAGGCCATTCACAATGTAATGGCAGAGATTGAGGGTTAAATGGCACGCGGAAACGCAATGCGCAGGGTATCCGTGCGCAATATCATGGCGCATAAGTTGCGCCTTGGGCTGACAATTTTGGCGGTGGTTTTGGGCACCGCCTTTATTGCTGGCTCTTTCATGTTCACTAATTCATTGAAGGCCACTTTCGATTCCGCGGTGGATAACCAATTTCGCGGCGTAGACGCAGTGGTCAGTGAGAATGATGATAGTGAACAGAAGCTGGATGAAGGGCTGCGACAACAGCTGCTTGATGATCCTGAGGTTAAAAACATCAACGTCGCTGACTCGCAGACCGTGGTTGTTGCCGATGAAAATTCGGAAGCTTTCCAAACCCAAAGCGGTACTTCTAGCCTCGTGCCGTATTATCCCGCGGATAAAACCGTCGGTGGCGCTAGTGAGCTCATCGAAGGCGATGAGCCAAAAGCCATAGATGAGGTAGCGATCAATTCTTCTGCTGCGGAGAAATACGACATTTCCGTTGGCCAGAAGATTCTGGTGGTGCATCCGGATAGTCAGGATGAGGTTAGGGTCACGGGCATCGTGGAACCGCCGGTGGAGCAGGGCGATAACATCGAGCTGCGCATGGACGAGGCGAATTACCTAGAGCGCTTTGGTGACCCCTCCCAGCTGAAGGTCTCTGCCGCCGACGGTGTGGATGCGAATGCGCTTGTTGATGACCTCAATGGCAAGTTCGACATCAAAGCCGAATCGGGCGAGCGTCTAGCAGAACAGACCAGTGAGGCCATGACCGAGGCGTTGAAGTTTGTGAACTACTTCCTCGTTGCCTTTGGTCTTATCGCCTTGTTGGTGGGCACCTTTATTATTGCCAATACATTCTCCATGATCGTTGCCCAGCGCATCAAGGAGTTTGCTCTGTTGCGTGCTTTGGGCGCTTCGCGTCGCCAGATCACCAATTCCGTTGTGGTGGAATCCGTCATCGTTGGCGTGCTGGGCTCCATCGTCGGTGTTCTTGCCGGCGTGGGGTTGGTCGCCGTTATCAAGGCAGTCATGGGCGCCAACGGTATGGACATCGGCGGTGGCCTCGGCTTGAGCGTTTCTGCCGTGGTGGTCCCGATTATTTTGGGCACGATTGTCACCGTGGTCTCCGCGTGGGCTCCGGCACGGCGCGCGGGTGCTGTGGAACCGGTTGAGGCGATGCGCACGACGGAGTCGGCCTCCGGCTCTTCGTTGAAGGTGCGCACGATCTTCGGTGCGATCATCATGATTGGCGGCATTATTGCGGCGTTTGCAGGCGTGCTTAGCGATGCCGAAACGAACGTCCGCGCCATTCTCGTTGGCCTCGGCGCCGTCGGAGTGATTATCGGTTTCTTCCTGGCTGGGCCCGCGCTGTCTTTGCCGCTGGTGCCAACGCTGGGCAAGGCAATTGGCGCGCCCTTCGGGTCCATCGGCAAGCTGGCTGCTACCAACTCGCGGCGTAACCCGCGCCGCACCGCCGCCACGGCCTTTGCCCTGACCTTGGGCGTGGCATTGGTCACGAGCATCGGCATGCTGGGACAGACAATGAAGGCTTCCATCTCGGATACGGTGGACCAAACTATTACGTCGGACTATATTTTGTCCGGACCAAGCTCCGGAAACTTCCCGACGCCGAAGGAAACCGGTGCGCGTGCCGCAGAGGCAGACGGTGTGGATAAGGTCATTACCGTCGGCTCGGCGCCGGTTGCCGTGGACGGTCAGGCCTCCTTGGACTTTGGTAGCGGCGGGTTGTTCACCGTGACGGTGGATGCTGACCCTACCTCGATGCTGGCGATGAACATGGTGGAAGGCGATGCCAATATTGAAGGTGGCTTTGCCGCCACGGAAGACTTCGCCAAAGAAAATGGCTGGAAGGTAGGAGAGACCTACGAGGTCACCGGGAGCGAGCCGGGCAAGACTGCGGAAGCGAAACTGGTCGGTACCTTTGAACCCATCGAGACCATTCAAAATATGGTGGTTTCGCAGGACGTGGCAGAACAGGTCGCCGCTGACGGTGAATTCTCCGTGCAGATGGTGGGCGTCTTAGGTCAAGAAGGCTATGACAAGGAAGAGCTGCGCAATAACCTCGAGGATGCCGTCAAGGATCTCGTGGTGGTGCAGGTCAATACCGGTAAGGAATACGCGGGTCAGGCCGCTGGCTTCATCGACCAGATGCTGGCCATTCTCTACGGTCTTCTCGCACTAGCCGTGATCATCGCGGTACTGGGTATTGTCAATACCTTGACCTTGGGTGTTATCGAACGCCGCCAGGAGATTGGCATGTTGCGTGCGGTGGGTACGCAGCGCCGCCAAATCCGCAGGATGATCACACTGGAGTCGGTCCAGATTTCGCTCTTTGGTGCGATCATGGGAATTCTCATTGGCCTCGGCTTGGGCTGGTCCTTCATTGAGATCTTGAATGATCAGGGCCTTGGCGGCGCCGAGGTTCCGTGGGGCATGTTGGTAACCATGCTGCTGGGATCCGCAGTTGTGGGCATCATTGCAGCGGTATGGCCATCGCAACGCGCGGCAAAGACGCCGCCGCTGGAGGCGATTGCGGATTAATGCCTGGATATCCAGGCCTTGACCGCATCCGTGGTCTTGAGGTCTGGAAGGTAGGCGTGCATCGTCGCTAGACCGATATTAGGAAGTTTCAGCTCGTCGTCGTAGCACAGGAACCATGGGTGCTCTTCGGGCTGGAACTTCTTTTTGCTTGCCGCCAGGCTGTGGAATCCGTAGAAGGGCTCGACCTCATTGCCTAGGCGCTGCAAGAGATTGTCGAGCCAGGAGGGCGACGGTGCTTGCCCGGCCAGAGGGGCGCCGGATAAGGAGATCCAGGCACAGCCCTCGGCGTTTGCGATGAGCAAGGCTTCTGAGATGAGCAGTTCCATAACTCCCTTGAAGCCGTGCTCGTTGCGGCGCATGACGTCGAGGGTATAGCCCGCGATGGAGCCGTTTTCGAAGACGGGCATCCAGCTGGTGACGCCGTGGAGGGTGCCGTCCTGGGCTTCGGCAAGCAGCAGGCGAGTGCCGGGGACCTTCATTTCTTCTAGCCCGCCTAAGGTAAATCCCATTTCGGGCAGGGCCTTTTCTGCTACCCATTCCTCGCTGAGAGCGGTGATCTTGGCGATGGTAGCCAGGTCGAGCTCTGCCCAACTGGTCCAGCGGGTGCGTAGTCCCTCTTTAGCTGCCTTATTGCGGGCGGTGCGCACATTCTGGAATTTCTTTCCCTTGAACTCGGTGCGGCAGGGCAAGACGGCCTCTTCGGCAACGTGGACGCGCTTGAGTTCTGGGTGGGCGGCGGCGAAGTCCGCGTTGACGGAATACCAGGCTACGGACCAACCTTGCTCGGCGGCGAAGGCGGCGAACTCGGTGCTGATATCGCGGCCCACGGGCGTGCCTAGGGTGAGGGCGACGCCGTTGGAGACGCGGTAGGCCACGTAGGAATCGCCGTGGAAGAAGTAGCGGTTGGATTTCCACAGGGTCATAAAGGAGAGGTGGTCACCCGTGCCGGATTCGAGCAGGCGGCGCGCGGTGCGGATATCTGCCTCGTTCGCTGGATCGGTGGGCCGGGAGAAACCGCGATACAGGCGGAAGGCGACAAAGATCCAAAAGGCATTTCCAATCCACTCGTAGAGGAACCAGGTAAGGGAGGACGTGGGGATTACGTGGTGGGGAAGTATCATGGCCACCACGGTGGGCAGGAAGCGCAATGGGGTCTCTGCGAGCACGTTCGGCAGTGGGGCGTGCAGCTGTGCGATGAGAATCCAGAGCATCGATCCGCATGCGGCGATACCGGCGCTTAAAAGAGCTGTACGCAGGAGGTAGGCGCGGTTTTCGTGGGTGGGAAACAGCCGCCGGTTAATGAGCAGGATTGCGAGCACGGCAAGCCAAGGCAGCGTGACGGGGATGAGCTCGGGGAGGAAAGAAAGCCTATAGGCAAGCAGGGCAAGTGCCGCTACCTGCGATAAGACCGCGAGCCGCCAGGCGGTGATGCGTCCGCGCACGAGTCCGAAGCAAAAGACGAGTTGCAGGATGAGCGGCAATATGTTGGCTACCACTGGGCCGATTCCGCGGCTATCTTGCCAGAGCAGGCGCGTGACATCGGAAAATGGACCTTGCGCCAACGGATCTAGGGCGATGAAGGCGGGGCCTATCGCAACGCAGGCGACGCAGACGGCGATGAGCACGCGCTGTTCGCGCACGGTTGGCGTACCGGGTGCGGGTTTGACGAGCAGCTGGCCGGCGGTGATGGATAGGGCGGCGGTGATGATACCGAGGACATCGGAAAGCGCGCCCGAGTACAGCACGTACGTGGCGGTCAGGGAGACAATAGAAATTCGGAGGCGGCGGCGCCACAGGCGGGGCATGAACGCGGAGGCGAACCCGGCCGCGCCCACGATGAATCCAATCGGGCTGAGGAAGTCGGTGCTATTGGGCCAGTGCTTGGCGATGCCCAGCGTTACCGGCACCCCAATCGCCGTCGCCGCCAGCCCGGTGATGAGGGTATAGGCGGAGCCGAGGCGCCACTCGGCCGGGGCGAGCCAGGTGGCAATGAGCACGGTGAGGATGATGGAGGCGCCCGGGTGAGCGGTGGTGAGCGCGAGCCATGGCTTGAGGGGGAAATCGACGAGGTGTAGCGACCACATGATGGTCAGCAGGCCGATGGATACGGGAAACTTTTTAAGAATGGACATTGTTAATCCCATCGAACGGATCTGTATCTACCGTGATGCCGCCGCGGGCTGCGGCCCAAGCGAAGGATTCGCGCAGCGCGGGGCGCCAGACTTGGAAGGAGTGCCCGCCCGGCCGCGTGCCGTAGTAGGTTTTCATTCCGGCGGCGCGGGCTTTATCTGATAGCGAGCGCAGGGCATTGACGGATGCGGCATCGTCTTCGCCGGCGATGAAGATGGCCTGAAGGTTGTCGTAGCGGTTGCGCTCCAAGAGGTGGGCGGGGTCTTGGTTGTTATAGGCGGATTCATCGCCGTGGAAAAACTTATTTACGGTGGCGGAGTGGTTGCCGATGGTCGGCTCGGCCTCGCCGGAGATATCAATAACGGAGCCGTAGGCATTCGGATGGGTGGTAGCTATTTGCAGCGCGCAGGTGCCGCCGTAACTTAGCCCGCCGATGGTCCAGGTGTGCTGATCGTTGTTGACTTGGAACTTTGACTTTATATCTTTGGAAACATCGCGGGTGAGGTAGGTCATGACTTGGGCGACATCGCTATCGGCGCAGATGGGGTTCGCGGTCTCGGAACCGGTGGCATCGACGGCGATGACGATGGGGCTGCGCCCGCCATTGGCCGCTTGGAATTGATCGGCGGTTTCGTCCGCTTCGCCCGAACCAAACCATTGATCCGGTCCGCCGGGGTTGCCGTGGAGGAGGACCAGAACCGGGAGGTTCTGGTCCGTCCAGTAAGCCGGCGGGATATACGCGGTGGCGGTGCGCGCGGAGAAGTGGGACGTTGTGCCGGGCAGATCGACGTGGACGAGGGCGGCGCCGGAATGGGTGGTGGTGAACTCGGCGTAGTCCATTTCCTTCGCCACGGGGCGAGGGTCAAGGGAACCGACGTCTGGATAGGTTTGATATTCCATATTGACTAGCCCGACGGTGGCCAAGAGGGAAAATATTCCCACTACGACCGTGATTACCTTGGGCTTGCGGAGGAGTGCGGCCAAGGGGACCAGCGCGGCAAGATAGATGTACCAGGGCACTTCCCAGTGCCGGAGGAACAACCACGCGACGGCGCAGAGGACTAGGGCGAAAAGTATCGGCCAGATTTTCTTTTGGGTGATAACGACGATCGCCGCTACCACCAGGATGAGGAGGAATATGACGCCGTTGACGGGCTCGGCCAACGGCAGGTCCATAAAGAAGTTCACACAGAGAAATCGTAGGCTTGCGCTGGTCCAATGTAGCTAGGAGCGAGCTGGGAATTGCGTACCTAGATCCCGTGATAGATAAGTCCGGCCCACATCACTCCGCGCCAAGCCAAGACCACTCCGATCCCGATGGTCCAGAAGAGGTATTTGCAGAGGGCCCACCAGCGCCGCTGCTTGACCATTTCCCCCAGCTCTTTCGCCATGGTGGACCAAGTGGAAAGGCCACCGGCGAGGCCGAGGGCGAAGAGGGGATGGGCAAAGGGGGCATCGGCAAGCTGGGAAAAGCCCACCGCCAGGCCAAAGACCAAGGAGCCCAGGATATTGGATACGAAGGTGCAATACGGCGAGGGGAGCAGGCGGGTAAAACCGTAGCGCGCCGCGCCGCCGAGAAAGCCGCCGATGAGAACGAGGAGCAGGTTCATCGCAGCTTATCCCCAGCAAGGTAGGCGGCGGTGCAGCCCACGAGCGTCGCCGCGACATAGGCCAGAGCGAGACTCCAGTGGGACTCCGCGGTGAAGAAAGCAAAGCTAGCGAAGCTGGTAAAACCGCCCAAGAATCCGGTGCCCCAGAATGGCCCCGGGCGGGTATATCCCATCAGCGCGCTGCCGACGATGTTGAGTATGAGCAGCGGGAGCAGCCCGCCGCCGAGCGCGATGGTTAAGAGATAGCGGACACCGGCGCCGAGCGCGGCACCGGAACCGACGATGAGGGAGTGCGGCATGGGGTACATCATAGTGGGCGAAGTCTCAGGAAAAGCACAGGGCATTGTGTCTGAAAAAAGGAGGTTAAACGCTAAACTAATCGGCGTGGATAAGACGTTTGATGTGGTGAGCTTTATTGCTCGCTTTGGCATGGCCGCGGTGTGGATTATCGCCGGCGTAGAGAAGATGGCGCACCCGCTGGATACCATGCAATCCATCATGGCTTATGAGATTTTCACGCCTGAGTGGTCTGGGTATTTGGCCCAGCTCATTGGCCCGCTGGAGCTGGTGGGCGGAATGCTGCTTCTGCTGGGGATTTTCCTCCGTGAGTCGTCCAAGGTTGGTGCTTTGGTCATGGCGCTTTTCATGGTCGGGATCCTCCAAGCATGGCTGCGTGGGCTGGTCATCGATTGCGGTTGCTTTGGTGCTGGTGACGCTACTGCGGAGCCTGGCATGAACTATGGGCTGACGCTGCTTCGCGATGCCGCCTTCCTCCTGCTTACCGCATGGACCATCAAACGCCCATTCACGAAATTTGCGCTCCACCCGTAGTGGTGGGCACAGTAGGTTGCAAGAGTCCGAAAGTATCAACAGGCAAGGTTTAAATGAGCAAAGTAAGTGACCCAAATGCCAAGTCTGGCAATGGTTTCATCTGGGGCGTCGGCGTACTCCTCGTCATTATCGCCGTGGTCATTGGCTACATCGTGTGGAATGGCAAGCAGGCCGATGAGGTGCAAGACGTCAGCATGTCCATGGACTTTAAGGACAATGCGATCACCCTGAAGTCCGATGCGGCCAATGACGATACTCCAGAAGTAGACCTCTACGAAGACTTCTCCTGCCCCCACTGCGCGGACCTAGCGAAAAGCACCGATGAGGAGATGAAGCAGGCGATTGAGGATGGCGAGCTGGTCGTCCACGTGCGCACGCTGAACTTCTTGGACAAGGTGCGTGATGAAAACAATGATGGCTACTCCACCAAGGCTGCGGCAGCCTTGTCGGAACTAGCTAAGTCCGGCGATGTGAAGACCTACTGGAGTTTGCGCGACTACATGATGCAAAACCAGCAGAGCGTTGCCACCCAGTGGGAAATCGAGGACATCGCTGACCAAGCGAAGGAACTCGGCGCCGAGGATGACGTGGTTGATTCCATCAAGAACGTGGATATCGAGCAAGGTAATAAGGTTGGCAAGGCAAACTCAGACAAGCTGAAAAAGGAAACCGACTCCGTTTCCTCGCCGCGCGTTGTCCAAAACGGCAAGGATATTCCGGATAAGGATTCTGGTCAGTCTTTGAATGACTGGGTAGACGTCGCCACCAAGTAGCAGGCGATTTGGTGAGTTAAATACTCGCCATGTATATTCATACGAGTTGCGGCCCACAGGGTTGCACCTCGTATATGGGGCTATGGCGCAGCTGGTAGCGCACCACACTGGCAGTGTGGGGGTCACGGGTTCGAATCCCGTTAGCTCCACAATATAGTGTCCCGAGGCATCGTGTAAGAACGGTGTCTCGGGATTTTTCATGTGAAAATGTGTCTGGTTACAGTGCGTTGGGGTGTCGCCTGTTAACTAAGACTCATGTAATGTAACCCGTGCAAACCGCCGGAACCTTTTGAAAATGGGAAATTATATGAATTTTACTGTGAAAGCTGCGGCTGCTGGCGCAATCTCTGCAGCTGCACTTGCACTTTCTGCTCCCGCCGCCACTGCGGCGATTCCTGGGAACCCAATGTCCGCTCCGACGTGTGCTAACCAGCAGGTTGTTTTTGTTCCTGGCGGAGCGAATACTATTCCGTCAGCACCTTCGGATGTTCCGCACGGTCTAATTACCGGACAGATGGGCGTTACGCTCGGACTCCAGCCGGATACGAATGCCACCTTTGTGGGCTACCAGGCCTTCCCATTTGCCGTGTCGAAATATTCTGACTCTTCTAACGAAGGATATAACCGCACCGCAGCTAAGATTCAGCAAATCCAGAATGACTGCCCAAATAGCAAGATTTCCTTGGTCGGCTATTCCGAGGGAGCAGATATTTCCGCACGCATCATTAACGATGCGGCGCACGGGCGCGGACCACTTGATAAAGAAAGGTTTGCATCTGCAGCCCTCTATGCCAACCCGTACCAGGGTGGCAATGGTGCTGCGCAATATCACGATGACATGTCCAATGCGACCGGCGCTCTAGGCCACCTCGACGGTGGGTACGGCGAACTGGGGTCTGACGTGTTCGAGGTTTGCAACCCGCAGGATATTATTTGTAACTACCCAGAGGATTACCTGGGATTGGTATCCCCGTCCATGGAGGTGGACGCAGCACACGGCAAGCTGCCTTTGCAGCAGATCGTAGGTGAGGCCTCTCACCATGGCGCAATGGATAATATAAACCTGCTACGCGGACAACTTGCCCATATGCAGTACGGTGGGGCGGAATTTCAGGCAGGTATCGATTGGATCAATAACCACTAACCAGAAAAACTCATAAAAATATCCCGCATAGTTTAAAATTATGCGGGATAATTTCTTTCTACTTACTGCAGAGCGTGGCCGATAAACTGGCCATAAGCTGCGGTGCCGTGGGCATTAAGGTGCAGTGGTAGGTTGCCGGGAGCTGGTGGTACTGGGTCAACGAGGTTAACCCACCAGCGGTCTGGCGAGCACATGTCATGTCCTTCAGACATGGGCTGTGCATCTAAGAAGGTTGCGCCGTTTTGCTCGGACACTTCGCGCAGGGTGTTTTGGAGGCGCTGTTCTGTGTCAGAGACGGCTGCGATGGGTAGGGGAATGATCGAAGAGGTCAGGCAAGTGGAGTTGCCGCGGGTCACGTGCGGGTAACCTACGACAGTCACCTTGGCATTCGGTGCGTGCTGGTGGGCTACATCGAGTGCGCTGCGGAGACCACCGCGAATCGCGCGGTCGGAGGCTGCGATATCCGTTTTGTGGGGGTAGGTGTCATTAGCGCCGGCAACGATAACGACATTTTTGGTCTCGTGGTTAAGGTTGCCGTCTTCTGCTGCCTTGCGGAGAGAGTTATCGACGTGAACGCCTCCAGTGGCTAAAGAAGCACCTGCGCATTGGTACTGGTCAACGTGTGCACCGGAAACATTGCTCATCTCAGTGGCAATGGCATTATCGGTAACGCAGCCCACTCCGGTATTGGCCGTTTTATGCGCCTTGTTCAGCGCATGGTCAGCGACGGTTGGGTTGGCTACAATACTGTCACCAACGAGAACGGTGTTTCCTGGGACTGCAGCTGTGGCAACGGTGCTCGTGCCCGCAAGTGCTGTAATGAAAGTGGCAGCCGCGGCGAGCTTATTAATACGCTTCACTTTTACTCCGAGTTTACTTTCTGGGAATAGGGGAGGTGAGGCCTAGTTCCTTAGGCCATTCGTAATAATACCTGCCATTCCTGTGTGTCCAACATCAGTTGGGTGCATTGGCATCACGGAAGGGGCCGTCGGGGTCTGAGCAATGACTGCCCACCGGTGGTTGGTGTCCGGCTGGCAAGGATCGTGCGTTTTTGCTTGGTTGTGAAGATCGATGAAGTTCACGCCAAGGGAGTCTGCGGCACGTCCGATTTCGCGGTTGAACTCTTCTTCTGCGCGAGTAACACCTGGGATGGACAGTGGCAGCTGCATCCGGTCGTCATTGACCACACAGAGGGTGTCATTAACCGTCATTGGAACGTAGTTGACCATCGTGATGCGTGCATTCGGGGCCACGGATCGAATTTTACTGAATTGCGCGTTCAGCAATCCGCGGTAGCTCGAGCCCTTAGGGATATTTGGGGCGGCGGCGTTAGCCAGTGCATCGACATAGGTGCCAGGCTGCAGGCCGCCATACATGAAGGTGACTTCCTTCGTATCGGGGCCAATATTCCCAGAGCGGACTGCGTGTTCGACGAAGGCAGCTACCCAATAGCTGGTTCCGTTGCACGTGTAGTCCGCCAGGCTGTGACCGAGATTCCGGGCAGTTTGATGTGCCCAGTTGTGCTTGTCGTTACTGCACGTGTTCGGTAGGGGAGTAGAAGCGGAGAAAGGGCTGACCGCTGCGCGATCCCCAGGGGCACCGCCGTTAGCGGAGAAAGAGTCGCCGAAAGTGACCATTTCCTTGCCGTGGGGTTCTGCTGCGTTGGCAGACTGGGCCATCGTCAAGGCAGCACCAAGCGCGAGGAGACCACCGACGAACTTTCTCTTAATGCCGTTAATTCCGACCATAGTTATCCTTTTCAATTCGAGAGAGAATTTACCATTCGGTAAATTATTTATGTACAGCATCTTAATTCGCAGTGGGCCAATTAACTAACTGAAAAACTTTGTCAATTAAAGTGCGAGGCATGTAATTCTAAGTTTTCCGGCCCAACCTGGTGTGCTACCGAAGTAGTTATGCTGGTCAATATGCAGACCTTTGCTAAGCAAGTACGCGATAAAGACCAAGCTGGTGCTGAGGCTGCCGGCCTCCGGTGGTTGGGTGAAGCCACGGATGCGGTAGTCACAGTAATTAGCGCCGACGACAAGGAAATCGTTACAGAACGCATCAACGAGGTAGCGCCCACTGCAGAGGCAGCGCGAAAATTTGGTGCGGAGCTTGCGCGCGTGCACCGTGCTGGGGCGCCGGCTTTTGGCAGCGCGCCGGAGGGGTGGGAAGGAAGAAACTTCATCGGCACCATTGAACAGGAGTGCACGCCCACCGATAACTGGGGTGAATTCTATGCCCAGCAGCGCGTGCTGCCGTTTGCGGAGCCGGCCGGAATCAGTACTGCGCAAAGGGACTTGGTTAAGCGGGCTTGCGATGCGATTGCCGCCCGCAGCTGGGATGTGGCGCCTGCGCGCATCCACGGTGACCTGTGGGCAGGCAACCTGCTTTTCGATGCCCAGGGTGGCATCATGATCGATCCCGCAGCTCACGGCGGGCATCCGCACACTGATTTGGGCATGTTGGCGCTATTCGGCGCGCCCTATATAGAGGAAATCTTCCGCGGCTATGGGGCGCCGAAAGATATTGAAACCTGGATTCCCATGCATCAACTGCACCCACTAGCTGTGCACGCGCTGACCCACGGCTCGGCCTATAACCGGCCGCTGGAGCGCGCGGCACTCGCCACGCTAGAGGCGCTGGCTTAGGCGGTTGGCCCTTGCGGCATCTGGCGCTTGTGGATGCCGCGGTGCCACAGGGTCTCGATGCGCTCGCGGGCGGCATCGGGAACCGCCTTGCCCTCTAAGTAGTCATCGATGTGGGCGTAGGTGACGCCGAGCGCCTCTTCATCGGGAAGCTGCGGCTTATCGTCTTCCAAATCCGCGGTGGGGACCTTGGACCACGTGGACTCTGGCGCACCTAAGTGCTTGAGCAATGCCGCGCCTTGGCGCTTATTTAGCCCGGCCAGGGGGAGTAGGTCTGCCGCGCCATCGCCCCACTTGGTGTAGAACGCGGTGACGTTTTCCGCTGCGTGATCCGTGCCCACAACCAGCGCGCCCACCTCGCCGGCGATGGCATATTGCGCGGTCATGCGCAGGCGCGCCTTGGCATTGCCGCGATTGAAATCGTTCAAGGAATCCTGGTTCACCGCACGGGCGACCTCGTGGCTCAGCGCTGCGGTGGCCGGTTGAATATCAACGGTGAGCCGGTGATCGGGGCGGATGAAATCGAGGGCGATCTGGGCATCGTCCTCATCCGCCTGCGTGCCGTGGGGCAGGCGCACGGCCCAAAATTCGGCGCCTTCTACCCGCTCTACTGCCAGCTGGGTGAGCTTTCCCGCCAGGGTGGAATCCTGGCCGCCGGAAATGCCCAGCACGTAGCCTTTGGCATGGGTCGTTTCCAAGTACTCCACGAGGAAATCTACGCGGCGGGCAATTTCCTCTTCTGGATCGATAAAGGGGCGTACATCCAGCTGTTTTATGATGGATTGTTGCAAGTTTTCGGCATCGGGTGACATGATGTTCATCGTAGTCTCCTGACACAATTGCGTGCTGTGAATAAAGAAAGTTATGTCAAGGTAGTTGCAGCAATTGCCGCCCTTGGCGGTTTATTATTTGGTTATGACACCGGCGTGATGTCCGGTGCTTTGCTGTATATCACCCCGGAATTTAATATGACAGCCCACCAAGAGGGGTGGGTAACCTCCATGCTGCTGGTGGGTGCCGCAGTGGGTGCTTTGACCGCAGGCCGCATTGCGGACCGGTTTGGCCGCCGCTTTACGCTGATCGCCGGCGGCATCATCTTTGTTTTGGGCTCCATCTGGTGTGCGCTGGCGGGGTCGGTGACCATGCTGGCCACGGCCCGTACCTTCCTAGGCTTTGCCGTTGGTGCGGTATCCATTGTTTCGCCCATGTATATCTCAGAGATGGTGCCGGCCAAGATCCGCGGGCGTATGGTCTCCCTGAATACCCTGTTGATCGTGGTAGGCCAGTTGTTGGCTTACTTGGTCAACTCGGCCCTCGCGCCCACGGAAAGTTGGGAATGGATGCTGGGGCTTGCGGCCGTACCGGGCGCGGCCCTCGCCGTGGGCATGCTCTTCTTGCCAGAGACCCCAGTCTGGCTTGCCACGCACAATAAGATGTCGCGGGCCCGTGAGGTCGCAGGCCGCGCCGGGATGGACCTGGCGGAGCTTACCTCCCAGGAAACGGCGCGCCGCTCCAGCGGCTCCGAGTGGAAGGCGCTGAAGGCCAATCGCTGGATGCAGGTGACGGTATTGCTCGCCATGCTGATGGGCCTGACCCAGCAGATCACCGGCGTTAATGCCATCGTCTACTTCGCTCCCACCATGATGAGCCAGGTTGGCATTTCTACCACCAACTCGGTCTATACCTCGATTGTCATTGGCGTGGTATCCGTTATCGCCTGTTGGGTGGGCCTCAAGGTGGTCGACCGCATCGGCCGCAAGCGCCTGCTGCTCATCGGCCTGACCGGCAACGTGATTTCGCTATTCATCTTGTCCGTGGCATACTCGCACGCCGCCGATTCCACCACGATGGCGATGGTCTCGCTGGTATTTATGGCCTCGTTTATTGCCTTCCAGCAAGCGGCGGTCTCGCCGACGACCTGGTTGCTCATCTCGGAGCTCGTGCCCCTGCAGGTACGCGGCTTGGGCATGGGCATCGCCGGGCTCTCGCTGTGGGCCACCAACTGGGCCGTGGCCCAGTACTTCCTGCCGCTGGTGGAGTGGCTCACCGGCCCGGTGGCCTTTGGCGTCTTCGGCGTACTGGGGCTCATAGCCATCGGCTACACCCGCATTTTGGTGCCAGAGACTATGGGACGTAGCCTGGATGAGGTAGGCGAGGAGATGAAAACCCGTTACTCACGGGAATCCGCACCCCATTAAGCCCTAGTGTTTTGGTCTTAATGGCCGCGTGAGGTAAAATTATTCCTCGTGTCATGGCTGGGGATTCCCAGTCCGTGCTTTATTTACTCAACCGCATGTAGATTGCGCATAACGAAAGGAGCGCCCGATGAAGGTCCGTAAGTCCCTTCGGTCGCTGAAGAAGAAGCCGGGCGCCCAGGTTATTCGCCGCCACGGTAAGGTCTTCGTGATCAACAAGAAGGATCCCCGTTTCAAGGCTCGTCAGGGCTAATTGAAACTTAAGAAAGTCCGCCTCCTCCGAGAATTCGGAGCGAGGCGGATTTTTTCGTTGCTGGGGTTCGACGCCAGAATGTGAACTTTGCCACATGTTTAGGTGAACAGAAGGTAAACCCGCAGGAATGTCAGGCGTGTAGTTTCACGGTTGGGTGCTGGGGTGGTCAACATGTGGGGTCTCGCCCCTGGCCCTCCTGGGAATATCATGGGTGTAACTACTATATGTTGTGTCAGTTGCGGTCAATTCCCCCAAAGTATAGTGTCGTTGGTGTCGCTCAGAGCGGTGCAGGAAGTGGCCCGAAAAGGGGTCAGAACCTCCGCTTTCTACGAGCAAAAGCTATCTCGCAAAAGGATTTTAGGGAGTTATTATGTCTATCACCGTCTACACCAAGCCCGCTTGCGTTCAGTGCAACGCCACCAAGAAGGCCCTTGACCGCGCGGGTCTGGATTACAACGTGGTAGATGTCACCGTGGACGATGAAGCCCGTGACTACATTATGGCTCTGGGCTACGTCCAGGCACCCGTCGTAGAAGCAAACGGCGAGCACTGGTCCGGCTTCCGCCCTGACCGCATCAAGAACCTTGCAGCACTAGCCGCCTCTGCGTAAGCAGCCGAGGAGGGAGGTGCCGTCATGTTGGTCGTGTATTTTTCCTCTACTACGGAAAATACGCACCGGTTCGTGCAGAAGCTAGGTTTCCCTAGCGCACGAATCCCCCTGCGCCGCACTGATGAGCCGCTTGTGGTCAATGAACCTTTCGTCTTGGTGTGCCCCACCTACGGCGGGGGAGCCTCCATTAGCCACCAAAACTCCCGGCCCGTACCGGTGCAGGTAATTAGATTCCTTAATAATGAGCACAACCGCAGTTTTATTCGGGCGGTTATCGCCGGAGGAAATAGCAACTTCGGTGCCGATTTTGGCAAGGCTGGTGACGTCATCAGCGCCAAATGTAAGGTGCCCTATGTATATCGTTTCGAGTTGCTCGGAAACGATGAAGATATAAAAATTTGTCGCGAAGGCCTGCTGGCTAATGCTTCCCAGTTAGGACTGGATGAGGCAGCCTAGCCGCGGTGCGACACACCTAATAGAATCCTGATTTTAAGAAAGGCCGCGTTAGCTGTGAGTACGCAATTGGGAAAGACCGTAGCAGAGCCAGTATCGCAGGAAGAGCAGCTGGATTACCACGCGCTCAACGCCATGCTGAATCTCTACGACGGAGACGGCAAGATTCAATTTGATAAGGACCGCGAGGCCGCCAATCAGTTCTTCTTGCAGCACGTTAATCAGAACACGGTCTACTTCCACGACCTGGAAGAAAAGATCGATTATCTGGTGCGCAATAAGTACTACGACCCCGCTGTCATTGAGGCTTATGACTTCGAGTTCATCAAGTCCCTATTCAAGCGCGCCTACTCTTATAAGTTCCGCTTCAAGTCCTTCCTTGGCGCCTATAAGTACTACACCAGCTATACGCTGAAGACCTTCGACGGCCGCCGGTACTTGGAGCGCTTTGAGGACCGCGTTTCCATGACGGCGCTTTTCCTTGGTGATGGCGATGGTGAGCTGGCAGAGCGCCTCGTCGATGAGATCATGACCGGCCGCTTCCAGCCGGCTACGCCAACCTTCCTGAATGCCGGTAAGCAGCAGCGCGGCGAATTGGTTTCCTGCTTCCTGCTCCGCATCGAAGACAATATGGAATCCATCGGCCGTTCCATCAACTCCGCGCTGCAGCTGTCCAAGCGCGGCGGCGGCGTGGCCCTGCTGCTGTCCAATATCCGCGAATCCGGCGCGCCGATTAAGCACATCGAGAACCAGTCTTCCGGCGTCATCCCAGTGATGAAGATGCTGGAGGATGCATTCTCCTACGCCAACCAGCTCGGTGCGCGCCAGGGCGCGGGCGCGGTGTACCTCAACGCCCACCACCCGGACATCATGAACTTCCTCGACACCAAGCGCGAGAACGCGGATGAAAAGATCCGCATTAAGACCCTGTCCTTGGGCGTGGTGATCCCGGATATCACCTTCGAGCTGGCCAAGAACAACGACGATATGTACCTGTTCTCGCCGTATGACGTCGAGCGCGTCTACGGTAAGGCCTTCGGCGATATCTCCGTTACCGAGCACTACGAAGAAATGGTCGAGGACCCGCGCATCCGGAAGAAGAAGATCAACGCGCGCCACTTCTTCCAAACCGTGGCGGAGTTGCAGTTCGAGTCCGGCTACCCGTACATCATGTATGAAGATACGGTAAACCGCGCCAACCCGGTCAAGACCTCCCGGATTAATATGTCCAACTTGTGCTCGGAGATCTTGCAGGTCAACTCCGCTTCCGAGCTCAATGCGGATCTTTCTTATGACCAGGTGGGCAACGATATCTCCTGCAACCTGGGTTCGCTGAATATCGCCATGACCATGGACTCGCCGGACTTCTCCCAAACGGTGGAGACCGCGATTCGCGGGCTGACCTCCGTGGCGGATAAGACCTCCATCGATTCCGTCCCGTCCGTGCGCAAGGGCAACGATGACTCGCACGCCATCGGCTTGGGCCAGATGAACCTGCACGGTTATTTGGGCCGCGAGCATATCGAGTACGGCTCCGAGGAGGGCTTGGACTTCACCAACGCTTACTTCGCGGCCATCATGTACGCCGCCCTGCGCGCCTCCAATAAGATCGCCCGCGAGCGCGGCACGACCTTTACCGAGTTCCCCGAATCCGACTACGCCAGCGGCGAGTTCTTCGACTCCTACGATCCGGCGGAGTTCCAGCCGCGCACGGAAAAGGTCAAGGCTCTTTTCGATGCCTCCTCCATCTACACCCCAACCGCAGAGGACTGGGCGGAGCTGAAGGAGGACGTCGCCAAGCACGGCCTCTACAACCGCAACCTGCAGGCGGTGCCGCCGACGGGCTCGATTTCCTATATCAACAATTCCACCTCGTCCATCCACCCGATTGCCTCCAAGATTGAAATCCGCAAGGAAGGCAAGATCGGCCGCGTGTACTACCCGGCGGCGCATATGGACAACGACAACTTGGAGTACTTCAAGGACTCGTACGAGATTGGTTACGAGAAGATCGTTGATACCTACGCTGAGGCAACGAAGTACGTGGACCAGGGGCTATCGCTGACGCTGTTCTTCAAGGACACCGCCACCACCCGCGATGTGAATAAGGCGCAGATTTACGCTTGGCGCAAGGGCATTAAGACCTTGTACTACATCCGCGTGCGCCAGATGGCCCTGGAAGGCACCGAGATCGAGGGCTGCGTTTCCTGCATGCTCTAAGCGCGGGCGCGGTCCAGGATAGCGCGGGAGGTGCGCTCGGCGGCTTCGGCCTCGCCGGCGTCAATCTCCCGCGCTAAATCCATATGTAGCTGCGTCGTGCCGCGAATCGGATCCCGCTTGCGGGAACCAAAGACGGACTTGCCCTTCAAGATGGACAGCAAGGCTGGCGCCAGCGCGGCAATCATCTCATTGCCGGAGGCCTCCAGGATGAGGGTATGGAATTGCAGGTCGGTTTCGAGCTCTTCGCCCACCCGTGGGGAAGGGGTGGTCTCGAGCTCGCTGAGCCTTCCTGCTAGCCGCAGCAATTCGCGGCGCTGCTGTGGGCTGGCATTGCGCGCGGCGAGCTGCGCCGCCACAGGTTCGATGCCAAGGCGCAGCTCGTTGAGGCGCGCGACCTGTTCCGCGCGCGTTTTATCGTGGCCCAGCCGCCACGAGATAACGGCGGGATCATAAACCGCCCAGCTGCTGCGCGGCAGCACTTTAAGTCCCACCCGGCGCCCAGAAGAAACCATTCCCAGATGCTCGAGGGTGCGCATGGCCTCGCGCGCCACGGTGCGGGAGATGCCAAAGCGCTTCTCGATGTCCCCAAGGCGAAACCGCGTGCCTTCCGTCATCTCCCCGCTGACGATATCCGTGCCCAGTTGCTCTACTACAGGGCCTAAAAGGGGAGTGGTTTCTGCCATCGTGAGGGCGTCCTTTCCTGGCTGTGCACTGCGCTTTTAATATAGGCGCGGTGCGGCGGGCTGAGGCGGGGCGGCATTGGGTATGCTGGGACTCGAAATTCTACACAGTGAAGCATTGGAGTGACATCGCGTGTCGCACGAATACGATGACTACGTTGCTAGTCATGACAGCCCGGTAAAAGCTATCAACTGGAATACCATCCCCGATGACAAAGACCTCGAGGTATGGGAGCGGTTGACCGGTAATTTCTGGCTCCCGGAAAAGGTCCCAGTCTCTAATGACCTCCCCAGCTGGAAGACGCTGACGGAAAAAGAAAAAGAAACCACCATGCGGGTCTTTACCGGCCTCACGCTGCTGGATACCATCCAGGGCACGGTGGGCGCGATCTCCCTGCTGCCGGATTCGCAGACCCTGCACGAGGAGGCGGTATATACCAATATCGCCTTCATGGAGTCGGTGCACGCCAAGTCCTATTCCAATATCTTTATGACCTTGGCCTCCACGCCGATGATCAATGACGCCTTCCGCTGGTCCGAGGAGAACGAGAACCTGCAGAAGAAGGCGAAGATCATCTTGTCCTACTACAACGGTGATGACCCGTTGAAGAAGAAGGTGGCCTCCACGCTGCTCGAGTCCTTCTTGTTCTACTCCGGCTTCTATCTGCCGATGTACTTCTCTTCCCGCGCGAAGCTGACCAATACTGCCGATATCATCCGGCTGATCATCCGCGACGAAGCCGTGCACGGCTACTACATTGGCTATAAGTTCCAGCAGGAATACAAGAAGCTGGATGAAAAGCGCCAAGAGGAATTGAAGGACTATACCTTCGATCTGGCCTTCGAGCTCTATGACAACGAGATCGACTACACCGAGGATCTCTACGACGAGCTGGGCTGGACCGAAGACGTCAAGCGCTTCTTGCGCTATAACGCCAATAAGGCCTTGAATAACTTGGGCTTTGAGGGCCTCTTCCCGGCCGATGAGACCCGCGTCTCGCCGGCTATCCTGTCCTCTCTTTCGCCCAACGCCGACGAGAATCACGACTTCTTCTCCGGCTCGGGTTCGTCCTATGTCATCGGCAAGGCCGAGGACACCACGGACGATGACTGGGACTTCTAGCCGTTCCTAGTCCCCGCGCACCTTCGCTTCACACTCAACCGAAAGGTTGATAACGAGCGGGGGTGCGTTTTCCGGTTTTTGACCTGCATATCTCGCAACCGCTGTGACATGCGACACCCATACCTAGCCCAAAGAATGTAAACCTTAAATGATGCCCGCCCCACGTGCTGGGGGTATGTGACGGTTGAGGTTATTGGGGGGATACCCCCAAGCTGAAAGACCTTTAAGAGAAGCTGGCAAGAACAGGGGAAAATGTCCTAATATAATCGAAGTAAACCTAGGTGTAGGTGGACCCGGTCCGCTGACACTTTGTTATTCAGGAGGATTCTATGACCGCTGTGGCGCCACGGGTCGACGATTACGTCGCTCCCACACGTCCAGAGCCGACCGGTAGGGAAAAGACCGGTTCAAAGGCTTGGGTATTTTTAACCACCACCGACCACAAGCAGCTGGGCATCATGTACTTGATCATGGCCTTCAGCTTCTTCTTCCTCGGTGGCTTTATGGCATTGCTGATCCGTGCGGAGCTTTTCACCCCGGGTCTGCAGTTCCTGTCCAATGAGCAGTTCAACCAGCTGTTCACCATGCACGGCACCGTGATGCTGCTGCTGTTTGCTACGCCAGTTGTCTGGGGCTTTGGTAACTACATCCTGCCCCTCCAGATTGGCGCGCCGGACGTGGCCTTCCCGCGTCTGAACGCCTTTGGTTTCTGGGTGACCCTGCTCGGCGGTATCGTCATGCTGCTTGGCTTTATCACCCCTGGTGGTGCGGCTGACTTCGGCTGGACCATGTACATGCCGCTTGCCGATGGCGTACACACCCCCGGCATCGGCGCCGATATGTGGATCGTCGGTGTGGGCGCTACCGGTGTCGGTACCATTGCCTCCGCCATCAACATGATCACCACCATCTTGACCCTGCGCGCACCGGGCATGACTATGTTCCGCATGCCGGTCTTCTGCTGGGGCGTCTTCACCGCCTCCGCCATCGTGCTGATGATCTTCCCGCTGCTGACCGCAGCCGCCTTGGGCGTGCTGTATGACCGCAAGCTGGGCGGCCACATCTACGATTCCGCTAACGGCGGTGCCATCCTGTGGCAGCACCTGTTCTGGTTCTTCGGCCACCCCGAGGTCTACGTCCTCGCGCTGCCGTTCTTCGGCGTTGTCTCCGAGATTGTCCCGGTCTTCTCCCGCAAGCCGGTCTTCGGCTACATCGGCCTAGTCTTCGCCATCCTGGCTATCGGCTCGCTGTCCATGGCCGTGTGGGCACACCACTTGTTCGTCACCGGCGCCATCCTGCTGCCGTTCTTCTCGTTCATGACGTTCCTGATTGCGGTGCCTACCGGTGTGAAGTTCTTCAACTGGGTCGGCACCATGTGGAAGGGCCACATCACCTGGGATACCCCGATGATTTGGGTCATGGGCTTCATGGCTACCTTTCTCTTCGGTGGTATGACCGGTGTTATGCTCGCTTCTCCGGCGCTGGACTTCCACTTGGCTGAGTCCTACTTCCTGATTGCGCACTTCCACTACACCCTGTTCGGTACGGTTGTGTTCTCCGCATTCGGTGGCCTGTACTTCTGGTTCCCGAAGATGACCGGCCGCATGCTGGACGAGCGCCTAGGCAAGATTCACTTCTGGCTGACCTTCATCGGCTTCCACGGCACCTTCCTGATTCAGCACTGGGTCGGCAACATGGGTATGCCACGTCGCTACGCCGACTACCTGGAGTCCGATGGCTTCACGGTCTTCAATCAGATTTCCACCATCTTCTCCTTCGTTCTCGGCGCCTCCGTTATCCCGCTGGTCTGGAACGTATTCAAGTCTTGGCGCTACGGTGAGGTCGTTACCGTGGACGACCCATGGGGCTACGGCAACTCCTTGGAGTGGGCAACCTCCTGCCCGCCTCCAAGCCACAACTTCGTCTCCCTGCCACGCATCCGCTCCGAGCGTCCGGCATTCGAGCTGCACTACCCGCACATGGTTGAGCGCATGCGCGAGGAAGCTCACGTGGGCAAGCACTAAGCCCGCACTTTAACTCCTGACTACAGCCGCCTTCCCCAGCTTCTCAGAGGTAGGGAGGGCGGCTTTGGCGTGTGTGGGATAATGGTCGTTGTGAATATTCAAGCTGATACCACGATCATTACTAGCCTCGGACCAGATGTTCCGGGGGCGGCCGCCGCTTTCCTTACCGCGTTGGCTGATTTTCCTGACCCGCTTGCCGATGTCCACCTCGCCACCGTCTCCAACCACCTCGCCCTCACCGCGCAGTGCGGTAACGCTGGCCTAGAAGAACGAGTGCGCGAGGCCATGACACCCTTCGGGCACGAGGTGTCCGTTGCGCCAAGCTATGCCGTCGCGCTCATCGGCGCGGATATTACCGCCGAGGACATTAGCGCGGTGCAGGAGACCGTGAAAGGGGAGACGTTTCGCATGCGCCGGATAGCGCTGGATTCCCTTTTCGCGGTGGAACTTACCGTGGCACTCGAAGATGCCACCGCGGCGCGGCGGGAGCTGCGGCAAGTCGCCGTTGAACGTGGTATCGATATCTCCCTCGAGAGCTTGGGCAATCGCGGCAAGCGCTTGGTGTGCTTCGACTGCGATTCGACGCTGATTGAAGGCGAGGTCATCGAGATGCTCGCCGCCCACGCGGGCAAGGAAGCAGAAGTGGCCGCGGTGACCGAGCGCGCCATGCGCGGCGAATTGGACTTCGAGGAGTCCCTACGCGAGCGCGTCGCGGTGCTGGAGGGCCTAGATGCCTCCATCATCGATGAGGTTGCCCGCGATATCGAGCTGACACCTGGCGCTAAGGAAGCGATCGGTACCCTCCACCGTCTGGGCCACCGCACCGCCGTGGTCTCGGGTGGCTTTATTCAAGTTCTCGAGGGCTTGGCCACAGACCTCCAGCTCGACTACGTACGGGCCAATACCCTGGAAATCCGCGATGGGAAGTTGACCGGCAAGGTGATTGGGCAGGTGGTCGACCGCCAGGCGAAGGAGGATTTCTTGCGCGAATTCGCCGCCGATTCCGGAATCGGCATGGAGTCCACCGTCGCGGTGGGTGATGGCGCTAATGACATCGCCATGGTCACCGCTGCCGGGTTGGGTGTTGCCTTTGACGCGAAGCCAGCGTTGCGCGAGACCGCCGATGCTTGCATCACCCCGCGCCGCCTCGACGCCGTCCTACCGATGCTGGGGATTGCCGATGACTAAGTTTGAGATAGCCCACCAGCGCCTCGTCGCCGCCTGCACGGCCCGCGATTCCCACGAGGACCCAGCGGACCCGTCCACCGTGCAAGCGATGCAGATAGCCCTCCACCTCCCCAAGCAGGATCCTCCAGCGCGCAGCGAGGTGCTTACTGCGGCAGCCCGCGCCGTGGTGGCCGCCTGCCTAGATGACCGCGCCGGCGAGGACGGCGCCTTCGCCGCGGCGCTCGCGCAGTGGTATGGTCACCGCATCCGCAAGATCGCCCGCCGCGCGCGCAATAAGGCGTGGCGCGATGTGCAGCTACTGCCTGGTGTCACCGTTGATGACCGCGCGCGTGCGTTTGCGCCCTCGGCAGTGGGGGAGGTGGACCCGTTGATTAGTAAGCTGCAGATCGGTCATACGGATCTCGCAATGGACGAGCCAGGGCCTCCGCTTGCCGATGCCCCCATTATCTACGTCGACCGCAGCCTCGCCATGACCGCGGGCAAGGCCGCCGCTCAAGTGGGCCACGGTTCGATGATGTTCGCCGCGGCTATGAGCCAAGAGGAAGCCGCCGCCTGGGCGGAAGAAGGTTTCCCGCTTTCCGTCCGCGAGGTGGACGCGGAGTTATTTGGCACCGCCTGCGCGCAGGAAGAGGCGGTGGTCATCATCGATGCCGGGTTTACCGAGATCGCCCCCGACTCGGCTACCGTGTGTGCGCTGCGGCGACCAATCGCTTAAGCGCCCCGCGCACCGTCTCCGGGTTCGTGGTTTGCCAGAACTGCGGCATGGATGCTTTGAGGAATGCGCCGTAGCGCTTGTATTCCAGCCGGTTATCCAACACGGCGACGACCCCGCGGTCTGTTACGTGGCGCAAGAGCCGCCCGGATCCCTGCGCCATGAGGAGGGCCGCGTGATTGGCGGAGACCTCCATGAACCCGGAGCGGCCGGCGGCATCGGCTGCCTGGGATCGGGCCTGCAGCAGCGGGTTATCGGGCCGCGGGAAGGGGATGCGGTCAATGAGGACCAGCGAGCACGACGGCCCCGGAACGTCCACGCCTTGCCAGAGGGTTAAGGTGCCAAACAGGCAGGAGTTTTCCTTCGTGGAGAACTTGTCCACCAGCGTGCCGATGGCATCTTCGCCCTGCACATACAAATCAAACGGCAATCGCGGCGCCAAGGCCTCCGCGGCTTCTTCTGCCGCCCTACGCGAGGAGAATAGCCCCAGCGTGCGCCCGCCGGCGGCCATGATGAGCTCGTATATTTCCTCTAGGGTTTCGGAGGACAGGCCGTCGCGCCCCGGCGCCGGGAGGTGTTTGGCGGTATATAAGATGCCGGATTTCGCCGGGGCAAAGGGCGTTCCCGCATCGAGCGTGTCATACGTGCCGGACGGTAGGCCCCATTGTGCTGCCATGGCGTCGAATCGCCCGCCTAGGGCCAGCGTGGCCGAGGTGAGTACGACCGTTTGCTCCCCAAATAGGTTCTCGCGCAGCATATGCGCGATAGACAACGGCGCGACGGCGAGTGTATCGGTGCCCTCCAGCCACACGACATCGTCCTGCGCGGCAGGGTCATCGGTGGCGAAGACCTCCAAGATCCTCCCGATTGCCTCGGCCAGGTCCGTGAGGTGATTGCTTAGGTTTTGGCGCTCGGCGTTCTTTTCTGGGTCATCGTTAGCCTCGCCTTCTGGGGCGCGGGAGATGAGGGATTTAACGCGCAGGAACTCGTCGGCAAGCGCGCGCAAGTGCGCCTGGGACGTCTCATCCAAATCCGTCCACCGGCCGGGCTCCTGCACGCGCAGCAGATCATCGAATTCATCCGCCAACTCCGCCAGGTTTCCGGCATTGCCCAATGACTTAGCCCGGTTCGCCGCCATCTTAATGGCTCGGGAGGTAATTTCCGCGGTGGACACGGAGGTAATGCGGCCATCGAGCTCGTGTGCCTCATCGATGATCGCCACATCGTGTTCGGGCAGGATATTTGCCTCAGAGATGGCGTCGATGGCGAGCATGGCGTGGTTGGTGACGATGATATCGACATCGGCAGCCGCCCGGCGGGCCTCTTCGGCGAAGCAATCCGCACCGTGCGGGCAGCGCCCAGCCCCCAAGCACTCATTCGAGGTCACCGATACCGCCCGCCACACCAAATCCGGCACGCCGAACTCTAAATCATCCCGGTCACCGGTCTCGGTCTCCTGCGCCCAGTCGTGGATGCGGCGCACGGCCTTGCCGCGGTAGGAGATATCGGACTCATCGATAAGAGCCTCCGGGTCATCCGGTGTGGCCGCGATCTTATTCAGGCATACGTAATTATTGCGGCCCTTCATGATGGCGAAGGTGGGGGTGCGCTCCATGACATCGGCTAGCGCCTCCGTCAGCCGCGGGAGGTCGCGCTCCACCAACTGGCGCTGCAGGGCCAGCGTGGCCGTGGAGACGACGACGGTGGAACCCGAGTTCATCGCATGCCGGATGGCCGGAACCAGGTAGGCCAGGGATTTACCCGTACCCGTGCCCGCCTGGACGGCGAGGTGGCGCTCGGTTTCCAAGGCCTTGGATACCGCGTTGGCCATGCGAACCTGGCCCTCGCGGCGGGAGCCGCCGAGCGCATCCACCGCCGCGCCTAGCAGCGTTTCCGTGTCGTGGTTTAGGGGCTCATCTGCAGGGTCACTCACCCCACACAGTCTAGCGACCTAGTCCTTAAAGCCCACCATTCGCGTGGGCACGGCGGCGTCATCGCGCGAAAGCGCCAGGCCCTCCCACGGCAGGGTCTTGCGGGCCTCGTCCAAGTAGGTGCGAGAGGCCTCCAAATCGGGCAGATCCTCCACGATGTGCCCATCGCGCATCAAGGGGATGGTCAACTCGCGGGTGGTGAGCTGGCCCGTATCCGGCGCCTGCGCGGCGAAGGGGTACACGACCTCTTCTACCGCCACGCCGGAAGACCGGTAGGTGCGCAGCGCGCGCTTGGCCCCGCCCACTGATTGCTTGGACGACGAGCGCTTGGCCACCGGGACCCCGTCGACCTCGACGACCTTGTAGACCATGCCCGCGGTCGGGGCACCGGATCCGGTGACCACGGAGGTGCCCACGCCGTAGACATCGACGGGATCGCCGCGCAGACCCGCAATGGCAAACTCGTCCAAATCGGACGAGACAACGATATTGGTATTGTGATTGCCCAGCTCATCGAGCTGCTTGCGCACGCGGCGGGTCACCGCACCCAGGTCACCGGAATCGATGCGCACCCCGCCAAGCTCCGGACCACCGACCTTGACCGCGGTCTCGACGCCCTTGGTGATGTCATACGTATCCACCAGCAGGGTGGTATCGATGCCCAGAGTATCGATCTGCGCGCGGAAGGCCGCCTCCTCATTGCTCGTGCCATCCGGGTTCGTATGCGCCAAGGTCCAGGCGTGGGCGGCGGTACCAGATACCGGGATGCCGTAGCGGAAGCCTGCCTCCAGGTTGGAGGTGGCGGTAAAGCCGGCGAGGTAAGCAGCGCGGGCGGCGGTTACGGCCGCGTACTCGTGGGTGCGGCGGCTGCCCATCTCCAAAATGGGGCGGCCATCGGCGGCGGTGACCATGCGGGATGCGGCAGAGGCGACGGCGGAATCGGCGTTGAGGATAGAAAGCACGATGGTTTCGAGCACCACGCACTCACCAAAGGTGCCGCGCACCGTCAAAATGGGTGAGTTGGGAAAATACAGCTCGCCTTCGCGGTAGCCGTCGATTTGCCCGGAAAAGCGCCAGTCACGCAGGTACTGGCGGGTATCTTCATCCAGGAAATCCATCTGTTCCAGCTGCTCGGGGGAGAAGCGGAAGTCCTCCACCGCGCGCAGCACGCGGTCGGTGCCGGCGACGACGCCGTAGCGACGCTCATTGGGTAGGCGGCGAGAAAAGACCTCGCAGGTCACGTTGCGGTGGGCGGAGCCATCGCGAAGCGCGGCTTGCAGCATGGTGAGCTCGTATTTATCCGTGAGCAAGGCGGTGGAGCGATCGATAGAGCGTGCTATGTCATTCATGAGCCTGATACTACTCACAGCTTAAGAAGCTTTCAGCATACCCAGCCGCCACCCTGGTGAGCTGCGGGGCGACCCTATGCCCAAAATGCCAGCGAAAAATGATTAGGCTATAAGGCATGAAGCCGCAACACCCCGAAGTCCGTATGAGCTCTCCCATGGCCACGCCCGACTTGGATGAAGGAATCGAAGTTGATGTGGCCGCGAGCGAGAACCTGCCGTGGATGTGCATCGTCTGGGACGATCCCGTCAACCTGATGAGCTACGTGTCCTACGTATTCCAAACCGTTTTGGGCTATGACAAAAAGCGGGCCAACGAGCTGATGATGCAGGTCCACACGGAAGGCAAGGCCGCCGTGTCCAGCGGCGAGAAGGACAAGGTTGAGGCGGACGTAAAAAAGCTCCAGATCGCGGGTCTGTGGGCGACGATGCAACAGGCAGGGTAGATAGATGAAACCGTGGAAAAAGAAGAAATCGCTCATGCGCGGGCCCAAAATCACGGCGGTATTCGAGCCCATGGAGCGCGAGGTCATTGGCAACCTCACCGCCACTGTCTCTGAAGCGATCATCGGCCGCGCCCAGTCTGCGCCCAAGGACGAGCTGGCGGAAATGCTGGACATGCCCACCGGCCATACCGAAGCCCCAGAGGATCCCTCCCTGGCGCGGTTATTCCCAGACTTCCAAAAGCCCGGCGATGAGGAATACGACGGCGATGCCTCCCTTTTGCGCTCGCTGCACGAAAATGACATCGCGCGGGCCAAGCTGCAGAACCTGCAGGTCATCGGCAATGCGCTCGGCCCCACTGGCGGGGTAGAGGTCTCCATTTCGGAGCAGGAAGCCCAGGCCTTCGTGGCGGGGCTCAATGACCTACGCTTATACGTCGCGGCCGGGGACGCGACCGACGAAAACCTCATGACGGACCGCGATACCTTGGTGGAATGGCTGGCCTATTGCCAGGATTCCTTGCTGGAAGTGTTGATGGATTAATGATCGACGGAATTAGCATCGGCCATTTTTCCGGCGAAGATACCGGCGCCACCGTGCTGTACTGCGGGCCGAAGGGTGCGCTAGCCAGCGTGGATGTCCGCGGCGGCGGGCCCGGCACGCGCGAGACCGATCTGTTGCAGCCGCACAATACCGTTGAGCGCATCCACGCCATCGTGCTCGCGGGAGGGTCCGCCTTTGGCCTGGCCGCTGCGGACGGCGTCATGCGCGAATTGGAAGCGCACGGGGTCGGTTTCCCCGTCTTTGGCGAGGACAAACCCGGCCCGCGCGTGCCCATCGTGCCTGCGGCGGTGATTTTCGATCTGCTGGCGGGCCCCTCTCGGCCCGGACCGGAAGACGGCGCGGCGGCGCTGCGGGCGGCCATGGCCGGCCACGACGAGACGGTTGGCACGGTCGGCGCGGGCGTCGGCGCCACGGCGGGCAAGCTGCGCGGCGGCTTCGGCCTGGCCACCCGCAAAGTGGGAAACTACGAGGTCAGCGCCGCAATGGTGGCCAATCCCGTGGGCGAGGTCATCGACCCGCACACAGGCCGCCTCTACGGCGCGCCGGGCCGCAGGCCGGTCAATGCGGAGACCTACCGCGACCTGCCGCACCCTGCAGCGAAGCTGAATACGACGATTGGCGCTGTGCTTACCGATGCCCCCGTCACCACCGCCCAAGCCCAACGCCTCGCCATGACGGCGCACGACGGCATCGCGCGCGCCGTTCGCCCCGCGCATTCGCCGCTGGACGGCGATACCATTTTCGCCTTGTCCACAGCGCAGGAACCGGGTGAGGTGGATATGGTCCAGCTGTGCGCTGCGGCTTCCGACGTGGTGGAGGAGGCCATCGTCACCGCGGTCACCGCCGCACGTCCTGGCCTGGGGCTTCGCGCGTATCGCGACTTGCTCGGCTAAGATATTGCCCATTATGACTATGGGTGGAACTTCGCGTAATCAGCCGGTGCCAACTAGCACGACCAACCGCGGCCGCGGCCGCGTCAGCACCGGCCTATCCTTGGCCCTGGGGTTCCTCGCGGTGGAGTGGTCGGTTCACCTGATTAACGCCGTCGTCTTCGGCGGCGGGCTGTCCAATTACGGCATCCGCCCGCTCGACGTGGATGGCCTGTGGGGCATTATCACGGCGCCGCTGCTGCACGGCAGCCTGGAGCACTTGATGTCCAACTCGCTGCCGGGTGCCCTGTTCTGCTTCCTCATCGGCTTGTCTGGGCGCCGGGTGTGGTGGGAGGTCACCTTGATCACCACCGTGGTGGCGGGCCTTGGCACGTGGATTTTGGGTGGGGCCGGTACCTCGCACATCGGCGCGTCCGGGCTGGTTTATGGCTGGCTGGCCTATCTCGTGGTGCGCGGCGTCTTCAATCGCTCCCTGCTGCAAATCATTTTGGGCATCATCCTGGGCTTTTCCTATTCCGGGCTGATTTGGGGCGTGCTGCCCGTCGCGGAGGGCATTAGCTGGCAAGGCCACCTCTTCGGTGCTCTGGGCGGCGTATTGTCCGGCATGTTCATCACTTCCGATGATCCGGCAAAGGCAGGGAGGAAATAATGCCTAACGCATCGTCTCCCATCGGCATCTTTGACTCGGGCGTCGGCGGGCTGACCGTGGCCCGCGCGGTGATGGAGCAGCTGCCGCAAGAATCCGTTATCTATATGGGCGATACCGCGCACGGGCCCTACGGGCCGCGGCCCATCTCGCAGGTGCGCGCTTTTTCCCAGGACATCGCCGATAAGCTGGTAGAACGCGGCTGCAAGATGCTGGTCATCGCCTGCAATACCGCCACCGCGGCGTTCCTGCACGATGCCCGCGAGCGCTACGATATCCCCATCGTAGAGGTCATCCACCCGGCCGTGCGCCGTGCCATGTCCACCACGCGCAATGGCAAAATTGGCGTCATCGGCACCGAGGGCACCATCAAATCCGGTGCATACCAGGACCTTTTCGCAGTCAACCCCAATGTTGAGGCGGTAGCCGCAGCCTGCCCGGACTTCGTGCCCTTTGTCGAGCGCGGGATTACCGCGGGCCGCCAGATCCTCGGCGTCGCCGAGGGCTACCTCGCGCCCCTGCAGGCGCAGGGAGTGGACACCTTGGTGCTGGGGTGCACGCACTACCCGCTGCTTACCGGCATCATCCAGCTCGCCATGGGCGAAAATGTTTCCCTGGTGACCTCCTCAGAGGAGACCACGAAGGACGTCATGCGCCTGCTCACGGAAATGGACATGCTCGCCCCGGAGGGCAATCAACCGGTCCATTCCTTCGAATCCACCGGCGATCCTGAGGTCTTCGCCCAGCTGGCCACGCGCTTTTTGGGTCCGCAGATCGGCTAAGACGGGCGAAATTCCTCCCCCCTTTTTGCGCGCGGTACCAGCATTTGGGCCGGATTCATGGAACTATTGGTTCCATGAAGCTGACCATCCTAGGCTGCTCCGGTAGCGTACCCACCGCAGACAATCCTGCCTCCGGCTATGTCGTGTCCTTCGACAATGCACCGTCCATCATCCTGGATATGGGATCGGGCACGCTGGGCCAGTTAGCTAAACTGCAGGATCCGTGCGATGCCCACGTGGCCTTTAGCCACCTGCACGCGGATCACTGCGCGGATTTTCCCTCCCTCATGGTGTGGCGCCGCTTCCATCCCATCACCCCGGCCGCCTCGCGCAACTTCTGCTTCGGCCCGTCTGCCACGCCGACGCACTTGGGCCGCCTGTCCTCGGACGAAGTAGATGGGATCGACGACATGTCCGATACCTTGGCGTTTAGCCCGTGGGTGGCGGGGGAGCGCCAGCTTGTCGATGACGTCTTTATCACCCCCTTTCCCGTCAATCACCCGGTAGAGGCCTATGCGCTGCGAATCGAGCACGCGAAAACCGGCAAGATCATCACCTATTCCGGCGATACGTCCTATACGCCCGCGCTTGTCGATGCCGCCCGCGGCGCCGATCTCTTCCTCTGCGAGGCCACCTGGGGTGCTTCCTCCGAGGGCATGGCCCCCGGCATGCACATGTCGGGCGCGGAAGCGGGGCGTGCGGCGCGGGAGGCGGGCGTCGGTAAGCTGGTGCTCATCCACATCCAGCCCTGGGGTGATGCGGAGGCCACGATTGCCGCGGCGCGGGAGGAATTCGACGGCGAGATCGTCCTTGGTGCCGTAGGCATGCAGTTCTAAGTTACGCTGGAGGGCATGACTGAATTTACTCGTGCCGATGGGCGCGCGCTTGACCAGATGCGCAGCGTCCGCATTACCCGCAATTTCACCACCAACCCGGCTGGATCCGTCTTGGTGGAATTTGGCAATACCCGCGTGATGTGCACCGCCTCCGTGGAACTCGGCGTGCCGCGCTTTAAGCGCGATTCCGGCGAGGGGTGGCTGACCGCCGAGTACGCCATGCTCCCGTCCGCCACCCACGACCGCATGCCTCGCGAATCCATGCGCGGCAAGGTCAAGGGCCGCACCCACGAGATTTCCCGCCTGGTTGGCCGCTCCCTGCGCGCCGCCGTGGACCTGGAGCAGCTGGGCGAAAACACCATCCAGCTCGACTGCGACGTGCTGCAAGCCGATGGCGGCACCCGCACCGCCTCCATCACGGGCGCGTACGTTGCGCTTGCCGATGCCATCGCCCACCTCAAGTCCGAAGGCATCGTCCCCGGCGAGCCGCTGCTCGATCCCATCGCCGCAGTCTCCGTGGGTATTATCGACGGCGAAATCTGCCTGGATTTGCCCTATGAGGAAGATTCCCGCGCCGAGGTGGATCTCAACGTGGTGATGCAAGAATCCGGCGACTTCGTAGAAATTCAGGGCACCGGTGAGCACGGCCTCTTCGGCCGCGACCAGCTCAACGGCATGCTGGATGTGGCCCAGAAGGGCTGCAGCGAGCTCATCGCGGCGCAGAAAGCGGCGCTGGGATGGTAATTCTCGTCGCCTCCGGTAACCCGAAGAAGCTGGCCGAGCTCGATCGCATCCTGTCCGAGGCGGGCATTGAGGGCGTGGATTTACGCCTGCTTTCCGAGGTCGATCCCTACCCCGAGCCCGTCGAAGATGGCCGCACCTTTGCCGATAACGCGCTCATCAAGGCCCGCGCCGGCGCCGCCGCCACGGGCTTGGTGACCATTGCGGATGATTCCGGGCTGGCCATCGAGGAGCTCAACGGCATGCCCGGCGTGCTCTCGGCCCGCTGGTCCGGCGAACATGGCAATGACCAGGCCAATAATGACCTGGTCTTGGCGCAGATGGCCGATGTGCCGGACGAGCGGCGTGCCGCCGCCTTCGTCTCCGTGTGTGCCCTCGTCACCCCCGAGGGCACAGAGCGCGTGGCAGAGGGCCGCTGGGAAGGCCAGCTATTGCGCGAGCCGCGCGGTGCCAATGGTTTTGGTTACGACCCACTGTTCCAGCCAGAGGGCGAGTCGCGTTCCGCGGCGGAAATGTCGCCTGCGGAAAAGAACGCGGTCTCGCACCGCGGCCGCGCCCTTTCCCAGCTGGCCCCGTTCATCGCGGAACTAGCTGGCTAATTAAGCGTTGAGCTGGAATTGCTCCTCGATTTCCTTGCGTCGCTTGTGCTCCATCCAGAACGAGAGGAAAGGCACCACGCCGGCCAGCGCGGTGGTAATCAGCTTGCTGGCTGGCCACAGCGCGCGGGGGCCCAGAATCAGGATGGAAAGTAGGTAGGTCATGTACGCGATGCCGTGCACGATGGCGATGTAGGTCGCCCATTCCGGAATCTCCGCGCCCAAGACGTACTGGAAAAACATGCGGATGACCAGGATGATCAGGAAGATACCGGTCACCGTGGCAGCGATGGAAAAGAACTTCAGCGGGCCGCGGATGCGCGCCTTGCGGGCTGGGTGTACCTGGTTTGTCATGATTTAGTTTCTCCTTTTATCTGTCGGGCCTTCGTCGCGACCCTCTGCGGGGGAACCGCGGCGGCGCCGTGGCTGATTCAACGCGTTAAACTCTTCCACATTCAGCTGCGGGCGCTGCGGCAAGAAATCCTCATCGATGGCGGTTTTCTCCGCCGAGCTAGCTGTCGCGCCCCTCACTTCAGGACCATCGGGTGAACCAATTTCTCCGTCGGCGGTTTCGCTGACATTTTCAGTGGCGTTTTCTGAGGACTCCAACGAATCCATCTCGCGGACTTCGTTCTCTGCGGCGAGGCGCTCATTTTCATAGCGCAGGGTCGTGCGATACGCATAGACCACGAACACCGCAAAAAGAGGCCACTGAAAGGCGTAGCCCAAGTTTTGAAAGGTGCCCGAGCCGGAGCGGAAGCGCGTCCACTGCCAATAGGCGAGGAAGAGGAATAGCACCACGAAAATTATGACGAGGGCGATGTGCCACCACCGCACCTTCACGCGCCGTTTCTTCTGATCCTCGTGCATACTCACCCCACCCAGCCTACCTATCCACCGCCGCAATACGGAATGCCCCTGGTTTCTTGTTTATCAGCCCGCCGTGTACACTATTCAACGTTGCTCGCGCCCGTGGCGGAATTGGCAGACGCGCTAGATTTAGGTTCTAGTGTCTTATGACGTGTGAGTTCAAGTCTCACCGGGCGCACAAGAAAAGCACCGCAGTACTTGCTTGAAGAACTGCGGTGCTTTTGCGGATCTTAGTCCACCTCGGTGAACTTGCGGTCCCAGGAGGAGCGGACGGGGTTGGCATCGGCAAGCAGGATATCGAAGCGGTCATTAGCGATCTCAACGATTTCGCTGAGAGCAATGCGATATTCCTGCGCATCGGAATTGGCCAGGCGCCTCACGCCAGCATCGATGACGCGCTCCACCGTGTCATTGGTATCGAGGTACGCGACAAAGGGCATGCCAAAGCGCTCGCGGTAGGCGGCAGATAGCTCGGTAATGCGCTCGGTCTGCACGTCGTCAAGCTCGCTGAGCCCCAGCGAGCCGCGGTCGGCGGAAATATTCGCCGCCTCATCGGCCGAGGCCAAAAGCAGCTCGTCCATCGCGGGGTAGTCGTGGATGAGCGCATCACGGCGTTCAGCATCCGCGGTCAGCACGGCAACCTGGATGGCGGCGCGCAGCTCGTTGACATCGCTAAACGGCCGGGACTGCCAGGCCAGCTCCAGCGGCCAGGTTTCATTATTGAATAGCGGGCGCAGCGCGGCGGTGAACTCCTCGCGCGATGCCTCATTAAGTTCGTTGAGGCTCACGCCTTTGCCATCGGCGCGCGAGACCTGCGCGCTCGCGCTGCCGGTGTGGAAGAACAACAAGTTGAGCACGATTGCGGTAATCGCCCCGATGGACATGCCAGAAGAAACGAAGGTCTGTGCCCACTCCGGGAAAGCACTGGCTACCTCCGGTTTGAAGGTCACCAGCATGGCCAGGCCCAGCGCGGAGGTGACGATGACGGAGTTGCGGCCATCACTGAGATCCGACTTTGCGATGGTCTGCAGGCCCACCCACGCCACGTTGGCGAAAAGCGCGAGCGATGCGCCGCCGAGCACCGGCGACGGAATCGCGGCGACCACCGCGCCGGCCTTCGGCAAAAGGCCCAGCACAATCATGAACCCCGCAGCCGCAACGGCCACCCAGCGCGATTTCACATTGGTCAAGCGCACCAGGCCCACGTTTTGCGCAAAGCAGGTATAGGGGAAGGAATTCATCACGCCGCCTACCAGGGTGGAGACACCATCGGCGCGGATAGCGCGCACCACGTCATCGCGGCGAATGCGCTTTTTGACGATTTCGCCGGTGGCAAACACATCGCCGGTCGTTTCCGCCATGGTGATGATCATGACGATAATCAGTGAGAAGATCGCCACGAGGTCGAATTGCGGCATGCCGAAATAAAACGGCGTGGTAATGCCGAGGGCGGGGGAGGAGGAGACTTCGCTAAAGGAGGCATCGCCAAGCGCGAGCGCCACGCCCGTGCCCAACACCAAGCCGATGAGCACCGCCAACGTGCCCACGAAGCCGGAGGAAAAACGCTGCACCAAAATGATGACCGCGAGCGTGCCAAAGCCGTAGAGCAAATCGCGCGTGGCCGGCACACCCTCGGCGTAATTGACAAAGTCATTGGCCGATACCGCCAGCAGCGAAGTACCCATCACCAGCAGCACCGAACCGGTAACCACCGGTGGGAAGAAGCGCAGCACCTTGCCAAAGACCGGCGCGGCGAAGAAGGTGAAAAGGCCCGCGACGATGATGGCGCCGTAAATCGTGGGCAGCGAAGCCACCCCGCCCTCGCCATCGGTGGCACCCAGGCCAATCGCGATGATGGGTGACACCGCCGTCGTGGTCACGCCCTGCACGATGGGCAGGCGCACGCCAATATGCTTGCCGATGCCCATCGACTGAATAATCGTCGCAATACCGCAGGTTAAAAGGTCGGCATTGATGAGGTGGATGGTCGTTTCCGCATCCAGGTTCAACGAGCTGGCGATTAGCAGCGGGACGATGACCGCCCCGGCATAAAACGCGAGGACGTGCTGCAGCCCAAGGGCGGCGAGTTTCGGCGCGGGGGGAACGATGTCTACGGGGTGCTTGGGCTGGGACGCCACGAAGTCCTCCTTGTTACGGAAGCGAAGCTGACCGCCTTAACAGTAGAGGTAGACGCAGTTCGGCGCCAAAGTGTACGTGAGCAAAGCCACGATCGGGGCTGGATTGCCCCCGAACAAAAACGTACGGGTGGTTTATATGAATCGAGCTACCAGCAAAGTATGATGACCGGTTTATAACTGGTGCTCACGGCAATGTTTACGGTTGTTAATTTCGCGAATCGGGCCGACAATGAAGAGGTGACGGGGCTTGATGCTGCGGGAAGAAAAAGGCGGCATGTGCCCCGGGAAATTTGACCCAGAAGAAGGGAATTATGACTACCGCAACTAAGCCCCAGCAGTATCAAGGGTGGGAAGGTTTTGCGCCCGGCCCTTGGACCGAGGGCATCAATGTCCGCGATTTCATCCAGCGCAACTACACGCCTTATAACGGCGATTCCAGCTTCCTCGCTGGGCCTACCGATAAGACGCTGCGCGTGTGGGACACCCTGGAAAAGAACTACCTGTCGGTCGAACGCGAAAAGCGCATTTATGACGTCGATACGCACACCCCGACCGATATCGATGCCTTCCCGGCTGGCTATATCTCAGAAGACGATGACGTTATCGTCGGCCTGCAAACCGATACGCCGCTCAAGCGCGCCATGATGCCGTTCGGCGGCTGGCGCATGGTCAAGCAGGCCATCGGCGAGGCGGGCAAAGAGGTAGACCCTGAGGTGGAGAAGATCTTCACCCGCTACCGCAAGACCCACAACGATGCGGTCTTCGATATCTACACCCCGCGCATCCGCGCCGCCCGATCATCACACATCATTACCGGCCTTCCTGATGCCTATGGCCGCGGCCGCATCATCGGCGACTACCGCCGCGTGGCGCTGTACGGCGTGGACTTCCTCATCCAAGAAAAGATTGAGGCTCGCGATGCTATTGCCGATGCCGGCTTTTCCGAGCACTGGGCCCGCTACCGCGAGGAGCACTCCGAGCAGATCAAGGCCCTGAAGAAGCTCAAGGCGATGGCCGAGTCTTACGGCTTCGATATCTCCGAGCCGGCACGCACCGCCCACGAGGCCGTGCAGTGGACCTACTTTGGCTACCTCGCCTCCATCAAGTCCCAGGATGGCGCTGCCATGTCCATCGGCCGCCTGTCCGCATTCTTCGACTGCTACTTCGAGCGCGATTTGGCCGCTGGCATCATCACCGAGGAACAGGCACAGGAAATCATCGACGCGCTCGTGCTGAAGCTGCGCATCGTCCGCTTCCTGCGCACCATCGACTATGACCAGATTTTCTCCGGCGATCCGTACTGGGCCACCTGGTCCGATGCCGGCTTCGGCAGCGACGGCCGCCACATGGTCACCAAGACCTCCTTCCGCCTCCTGCAGACCCTGATTAACCTGGGTCCATCACCGGAGCCCAATATCACCATTTTCTGGGATCCGGAGCTGCCCGCAGGCTACAAGGAATTCTGCGCGCACATCTCCATTGAAACCTCCTCCATCCAGTACGAGTCTGATCGCCAGATTCGCGACGAGTGGGGCGATGACGCTGCGATTGCCTGCTGCGTGTCCCCGATGGAAGTGGGCAAGCAGATGCAGTTCTTCGGCGCCCGCGTCAATGCCGCCAAGGCCCTGCTCTACGCCATGAACGGCGGCCGGGATGAGGTCTCCGGCAAGCAAGTCGTTGAAGGCTACGAGCCGATTCAAGGCGATGGCCCGTTGGACTTCGACGAGGTCTGGCAAAAGTACGAGGAGATGCTGGACTGGGTGGTTGGCACTTACGTCGAGGCGCTAAACATCATCCACTACTCGCACGATAAGTACGCTTACGAGGCCGTGGAAATGGCGCTGCATGATTCCAATATCATCCGCTCCATGGGCTGCGGCATCGCGGGGCTTTCCATCGTCGCCGATTCGCTTTCTGCCATCAAATACGCCAAGGTCACCCCGGTCCGGGATGAGACCGGCCTGATTACGGATTACATCACCGAAGGCGAATTCCCGTTCTACGGCAACGACGACGACCGCGCCGATGACATCGCCGCCACCATCGTGCACACCGTGATGGAGAAAATTAAGGCCATCCCGATGTACCGCAATGCCATCCCCACCCAGTCCGTGCTGACCATTACCTCCAACGTGGTCTACGGCAAGGCAACAGGATCCTTCCCGTCGGGCCACAAGGCCGGCACCCCCTTCTCCCCGGGTGCTAACCCCGAAAACGGCGCGGATAACCACGGCATGGTCGCCTCCATGCTGTCGGTGGGCAAGCTGGATTACAAGGATGCCCTGGACGGCATCTCGCTGACCAATACCATCACCCCGACCGGATTGGGCCGCACCCCAGAAGAGCGCATCACCAACCTGGTGGGCGTGCTGGATGCCGGCTTCATCATGGAACAATAAGAATCACGACAAGGAGAACCATCATGGCAACCCCAACCTTTGCAGAACGCCTTTCAGACATGAAGGCCAGCCGCGACGAGCACAAGATGAACTCTGGGCTGTACCACGCCAATATAAACGTGCTGGACAAGTCCACGCTGGAAGATGCCGTCGAGCACCCAGAGAAGTACCCGAACCTCACCGTTCGCGTCTCTGGCTACGCGGTCAACTTCGTCAAGCTCACCAAAGAGCAGCAGCTTGACGTCATCTCCCGCACCTTCCACCAGGGTTCATAGTCATGGCTGATGGCATTGCTGGTGTGGTCACCCTGTCGCCGGAATCCGGCGAGCGCGTTCGCGGTGTTGCCGCGGGCCTAGGGACCGACCACGAACTCGATGAGATTACCCGCCCCGAGCTCATGGAGGCGCGCCGCACCGGCGATATCGCCCTCGTGCATTCCTGGGAGCTGGTAACCGCCGTCGACGGCCCGGGCACCCGCATGACGATGTTCATGTCCGGCTGCCCCCTGCGCTGCCAGTATTGCCATAACCCGGACACCATGGAGATGAAGACCGGCACCTTGGAGCGGGTAGACGATGTGGTCAAACGCATCAAGCGCTACAAACCCATCTTCCAGGCTTCCGGTGGTGGCCTGACCATCTCCGGTGGCGAGCCCCTATTCCAGATTGCGTTTACCCGGCGTGTGCTCAAGGAAGTCCACGATGCTGGCATCCACACCACCATCGATACCTCTGGCTTCTTAGGCTCGCGTCTGCGCGATGAAGATCTAGACAATATCGATCTCGTTCTGCTGGACGTGAAATCGGGCGACGAGGAAACCTATCAGCGCGTTACGAGGCGCCAGCTGCAGCCCACGCTCGATTTTGGTGACCGCCTCAACGAGATAGGCAAGCCGATGTGGATCCGCTTCGTCGTCGTGCCGGGCCTGACGGATTCGGCCGAAAACGTCGAGAACGTCGCCTCCATTGTGGCGCGGTGGAAGTCCAATGTGGAACGCGTCGAGGTCTTGCCCTTCCACAATATGGGCAAGGATAAGTGGGAGGGGCTCGATATGACCTACCACTTGGCAGATACCAAGCCGCCGAAGCCGGAGGACGTGGAAAAGGTCCGCGACGTTTTCCGCGCGAAGGGCTTGGAGGTTTACTAACCTGGGTGGGCATGACTCACTACCGCCGCTTCGGTCACGATATTATTGAACACACCCTGGAAGTCCCGTGGGATTATGACAATCCGCGCGGGACTTTTGCTCTCTATGCCCGCGAAATCATCCCGCCAGGCGGCGAGGACCTGCCGGCGTTGCTGTACCTACAGGGAGGCCCGGGGTTTCCGGCCCCGCGGCCGGTCAAACCGACGGGGATTATCGGCAAGGCGCTCGAGCGCTACCGCGTCATCCTCCTCGACCAGCGCGGCACGGGGCGTTCACACCGCATCGATAGGCTGAGCCCCGCAGAAGAGCGCAGCGCAGAACACCTGGCCCTGCTGCGCCAGGACAATATCGTGCGCGATGCCGAGCGCCTCCGCGAACACCTGGGGCTGGAGACTTGGTCCCTGTTTGGCCAGTCCTTCGGCGGCTTTTGCATCACTGCGTACCTATCTCAGGCTCCCGAGTCCGTCAAGCACGCGTTTTTCACCGGCGGCATTCCTACGCTGCAGGGCGCGGATCATCTTTACCGCGCGACTTTTAGCAAGCTCAAGACCCGCCAGGAGCGTTTTTACCGCGAGTTCCCTTGGGTACAGCACCGCATTGAGGAAATCATCGCCCACCTGGATAATTCCGATGAACGCCTGCACACCGGAGAGCGGCTGTCCTCGCTGCGCTTTCGCACCATCGGCACCGATGTGGGGCGGGGCACGGGTTTCGACGGATTGGCCTACCTCCTGGAGGAGCCCTTCCGCACCGTGCGAGGGGAGAAGGTGCTGCGGGATGATTTCCTGTGGGGCATCGGCGAGCGCGTGAGCTTTGCGGAGGCCCCGCTTTATGCGGCTATCCACGAATCCATTTATGCCGGCAGCGGCGGCCAGGCTGCGACGCAGTGGTCGGCGCACCGCGTGCGGGAGGAGTTCCCGGAGTTTGCAGAATCCGGCACCTGGTTGACCGGCGAGCACATTTTCCCGTGGCAGTTTGATGAGGATCCGGCGTTGCAAGCCTTCAAGGAGGGTGCGCACGGCCTGGCGGAGCGGGAGTTTACTGCGCCTTATGCGCTTGCCGATGCCCCCACCTCCGCCGCCGCCATCTACCTCGACGATATCTTCGTTCCCCTGGAGGAATCTTTGGCCACCGCCACCCATTTGGGTGATTTGCGCCCGTGGGTGACGAATGAGTACCAACACAATGGCATCGGCGAGAACGGCGCGGAGGTGATGGGCAAGCTCTTTGCGCTTATCGATGACCACTAGCGCGCCCCTCCTTGCCTGTGCGAAAATTAATTTCACACGCATAGTTATGGAGAGGAAATGTTGAGCTTAATCATCATCGGCGTCATCATCTTGCTGATTCTCGCGACCGTATTCGATGGCTACTACATCGTGCGTACCCGCGAGGCAGCCATCCTAGAACGGTTGGGTAAATTCCAGACGGTCGCCCACGCGGGGCTGCACTTTAAGATGCCCTGGATTGACCGCGTGCGCGATAAGATTTCGTTGCAAGTGCGCCAACTGGACGTAATGGTGGAAACCAAGACGAAGGACAATGTCTTCGTCCAAATTCCAGTCGCGGTGCAGTACGAGGTGGTAGAAGGCCGCGAGCGCGAAGCCTTTTATATGCTCTCCAACCACGAGCAGCAGATCGTGGCCTATGTGCAAGATAATGTGCGCTCGTCGGTGGCGAATATGGGCTTGGATGAGTCATTTTCTTCCAAGGACACCATCGCGCAGAACGTGGCGGTCTCCCTACGGGATAATATGGCCGAATACGGGTGGAACTTCGTCAATACGCTGGTAACCGATATCCGCCCGGATTCCCGCGTGCGCGAGTCCATGAACTCCATTAACGCGGCGCAGCGCGAGCGCGAGGCGGCCATTGCGCAGGCAGAGGCGGAAAAGATCCGCGTGGTTAAGGAAGCCGAGGGTGCTGCGGAGGCAAAGAAGCTGCAGGGTAGGGGTGTTGCCGAGCAGCGCAAGGAGATTGTGGAGGGCATTGCCCAGCAGTATGAGCTCCTGCGCGATGCCGGGGTGCAGGAATCCCCCGAGGTCCTCATGCTGGTCTCGCAGTACCTTGACGCGATGGTCGATGTCTCGGATAACGGCCAAGCCTCCGTGCTCTACATGCCGTCCAACCCGCAGGGAATGGGCGATCTGTTCAGCGGCATGCGCGACGTGCTGATGGCGGACCGCGCGCTAGATGAGTCCGCCGGGCGTTAAAGGCCTACCTGCGCCGCAGGAGGAGTATCAGCCCCAAGATGATGGGGACGCCGCCCATGATGAGGAGGTAGGTTGTTTCCGCGGATGCCGAGGTGGGATCGTACAGCTGCGACATTGATCCGGCCAGCGAGGTGCCGATGGCCATGGTGAGGAAGTACAGCGCGGAAAAGCGAGTGGCATAGGCCCGCGGCGCGTGGGCGGCAGATGCTGCCATGCCCACTGGGCCGATGAAGAGCTCGCCGAGCGACATTAAAAAGATGGTGCCCGCTAGAACCAAGAACGGCGTGGAATTTTCTCCGCCGCCCACGAAGGGCAGCAGGAGGAACATCCCGGCACCAGCGAAGATGATGCCGCAGCCCATGAGCGCGCGCCGCGAGTTGGCCCAGCGCGTCATGCCCGCGGCCAAGGGCAGCGAGAGCAGCAGGATAAATAGCGGGTTGAGCGATTGCGTCCACGCCGGTGGGATCTCGAATCCGCCGATGGTTCGGTTGAGCCGTTGATCCGAATAGACTGCAAGGACGCCGTAGATTTGCGGCTGCAGTGTCCAGTAAGCCGTCGAGCAGGCGAAGAGCGGAATGAAATCCAGGATGCGGCGCCGCTCATCCGCGGTGACCTGCGGGGATCGCAGCATGCTGGCAAAAAGCCCCGCCGCGGCCGCAACCGTGGCGATAAGAAGCAGCACCGTCAGCGTCCCCGGGGAGACGGTGATGACGAGAAATACGCCGGCCAGCAGCGCCGCCAGCGCGATCAGCCCCGCCTTACCCGGGGCCTGGGTGGGGTGAGGCGGGCGCGACGGCACGTCTATCCTTTTCCGCAGTGCGCCGTAAGTGGCGCAGCCGCAGCACATGAGCACCGCAGCGGCGACGAATCCGGCGTGGTAGCCGTATTCCTCGGCCAGCCAGCCTGTCAGCATGGGCCCAAAGAGCGCGCCGATATTGATGCCGAGGTAGAAAATCTGGAAGGCCCCGTCGCGCGCGCCGGCCTCGGCGGTAAAAGCGGCGCCTAGGATTGTTATCGCGGCGGTCTTGAGCAGCCCTGATCCGAGCGCGAGCGGCAACAGCCCGATGATAAGCCCCGCGGTGCCGGGGACGAGCGAGAGGGCAAAGTGCCCACACACCAACAGCCCGGCGCCCGTAAGCAGGGTGCGCTCGGCGCCCAGGAGCCGATCGCTGACCCAGCCGCCCACAAACGTAAAGAGGTAGAGCAGGCTGCCGTACGCGCCGACGAGCGCGGTAGCCTGCGTTTGCTCCATGCCGAGACCATCGGAGGTGGAGTAGAGATAGTACGCGAGGATGGCTTGCATGCCATAAAAGCTGAAGCGCTCCCACATTTCGATGCCCGCAACCGCCGGCAAAACCACGGGTACGCGGCGAATTGAACGCCGTTCAAGAACTTTCATAAAAAGGACTATAGCGGGCGATAGTGTGTGCTAGATCTAATTTGGTGGATATTTCTACTAACGACATAGCGACAATCGACGCCCACCACATCTGGCACCCCTACGCCGAACCCGGCGCGCCCACGCGCGTGGTCGAGTCTGCCGCAGGCGTCCGCCTCACGCTTGCCGATGGCACCCAGCTCATCGACGCCATGTCCTCCTGGTGGGCCGCCGCCCATGGCCACAGCCACCCGCGGCTTACCGCCGCCGCCAAGGAACAGATCGACCGCATGAGCCACGTGATGTTCGGCGGGCTCACACACGAACCGGCGGCGCGGCTGACGGCCAATCTCATGGAGCTCACGCGCAACGACTTCGCGCAGGTCTTTTATGCGGATTCGGGATCGGTCTCGGTGGAGGTCGCCATCAAGATGGCCCTGCAATACCAGCAGGGGATCGGCCACCCAGAGCGTACGAAGATGTTGACCTGGCGCTCGGGCTATCACGGCGATACGTTTGCCGCGATGAGCGTGTGCGATCCCGATGGCGGAATGCACTCGATGTGGACCGGTACCCTGGCGCAGCAGATTTTCGCCCCGGCACCGCCCACGCGCGGGGCGAGCGAGAAGGCGCGCGCGGATTACCTGCGCGAGCTGGAAGGCTACATTACGAACGAGGTTGCAGCCCTGATCATCGAGCCCGTAGTCCAAGGCGCCGGCGGCATGCGCTTTCACGATCACGAGCTGGTGCGCGGGGCGCGCGAAATCTGCGACCGCCACGGAATCCTGCTGATCGCGGATGAAATCGCCACGGGGTTTGGGCGCACCGGGGACCTCTTTACCACCCAGGCGGCGGGAGTGGTGCCAGATATCATGTGCGTGGGCAAGGCGATGACCGGTGGTTTCATGACGATGGCCGCCACGCTTGCCACCGCCCGGGTAGCCGAGGATATGCACCCCCGCGCGCTTATGCACGGACCGACCTTTATGGCTAACCCGCTGGCCTGCGCGGTATCTGCCGAGGCGACCTCCATGATCCTGGAGGGAACGTGGCGGGGGCAGGTTGCGGGCATCGAGAAGCAGCTGCGCGCCGGGCTTGCCGGGTTGGAGGGCGAGCCGGGCGTGGCGGACGTGCGGGTGCTGGGCGCTATTGGCGTGGTGGAGATGGAGCGCGACGTCGATATGGCAGGCGCCACGGATGCGGCGGTGGACCAGGGTGTGTGGCTGCGCCCGTTCGGCCGCCTCATCTACACCATGCCACCGTTTATCAGCACCGAGGACGAGGTCGCGCAGATTTGCCGCGGGGTGCGCGCCGCGGTGGAAGGAGGAAAGCGATGATTATCTTTATCACCGGTACCAATACCGACGTGGGAAAGACCGTGACGACCGCGGCCATCGCCAGTGCTTTTGCCCAGAGCGGGCGCGAGGTTGTTTATGCCAAGCCCCTGCAGACTGGGGAGCCGGATAATAGCGGCGATGCGGCGACGGTGCGGGCCCTAGCCGGGGTCGAGGTTATGGAGATGGCGCGCTTTCCCGAACCGCTAGCACCGAACCTCTCGGCGCGCCGGGCGGGCATGACTCCGCCGAGCAAAGAGGAGCTCCGGGACTGGGTGGCGGGGCTGGATGCACCAGGCCGTGTGGTGCTGGTGGAAGGCGCCGGCGGGCTGCTGGTGCGTTTGGCAGACGACTACACGCTTGCCGATGTCGCCACCAACCTCCTCATCGTCACCTCCCTCGGCCTCGGTAGCCTCAACGCCGCCGAGCTCACTGTTCGCGAGGCGCAGCGGCGCGGGATTAACGTGCTGGGGCTTATCGGCGGAAGCTTGTCCGCGGAGCCGGATCTGGCGACGCGGCTGAACGTGGACGAGCTTCCGGCGGTCACGGGTTGCCGGTTGTGGGGCAGTGTGCCAGAGGGCGCGGGTGCGCTGGGCCGGGAGGACTTCGCGCGGATGGCCAGAGAGCTCTTTCCCGGTGATGTGTGCGAGGAGCTGCTTGCGCACGCCGAGTAGCGCTACCTCGATGAGGCAGCGCTAGCGGACCCAGCGGACCTTGCCGTTTACCCGGGCAAGGCGGCCGCGCAAGGGCGGGGCGTTCGGATCGTCTTGGTTCACCCCGTTGTGGTACGGGCAGCACACGGTGAGGTTGTCCGCGTTGGTCATCCCGCCGTGCTTCCACGCCTGCAGGTGGTGGATCTGAGACTTATCCGCCGGGTGATTGCACGGCGGCCACGGGCAGGTGGGGTTTTCAGCGGCGGCCATCAGCCGCTGCTTTTCCGAGGCAAAGCGCGAGGTCCGATACAGGTTGACCGGGCCCTTCACCGGGTGGATTAGCGTGGCTAGCCCGTGCTCGCTGAAGGTGCGCTCGACGAGCTGCGCGCCGGTGATGGTCGAGCCGTTGGTCAGCCGAAGCGTGACCTCGTCGCCATCGCCTTCCAGTATTTGATCCAGCGCGTTGAGCGGGATAATCACGTTCGTCGTGGTCTGTACCGTGGCAGCGCCCTCGCCGCGGAGGAGTTCGCGGAAGGATGCGAGTGGGTTTTCGGGGTCGAGGGCGGAATCGAGATCCGCGAGGAAGGACGAGGGCGCGGTAATGCGCATCGTCCACGGGCCTTCTGGGCGGCGCAGAAGTTGTACGCCCTCGCGCGGCGGCCGCCGGCGCGGGCGCCATTCGCGCAGGCGCTTTTTAGCGAGCCGGGCAATCTCGGAGGCTGGTCCGTGTTGCCGGCACAGCTCTACGCGCAGGTTCCACGCGGCGCGCTTGGTAGCCGCGCGGGTGGCGTACTTCTCGATGAGTTTCAGCGTCACCAAATCGTGGTGGCGCGCGCCCGCGGCGGCAAGGCGCTGCTTGCGGCTAAAGGAAGTGGTGCCGAAATAAACCTCCGCCAGGCAGAGCAGTTCGCGGGCCTCGACATCCGGCAGGCCGAGCTCAACGAGGGCGCTTTCAGGCATGCCGTGGGCCTCGGCGAGGATATCCATCGCCGAGGAAATCTGGGTGGCATAGGCCTGCAGTGCGTTCATGCCTGCAAATCTAGGCGCCCGCTACCGCGGCGCCAATCGCGCTCAGCGCCCGCCTGTGGATAACTTGTATAAACGTCTACAAACTTATCCCGCGGCCACCGCAAAGAGATACGAAATCAGCATGCGCTTTAGCTCCATGACCACGGAATCGAACTTGTCTGGATCGCCCGAAATGGCGTAATTAAGCAGCGAGACCACGGTGTGGATAAGGAAGCGCGCCAGCTCAATGCGTTGCGCATCGCTGTGCTCGGTGGCAAGTGGGCGGAGGATCTCGGCAAGCGGCTCCAAGAGCTGCAGCTCCGTATCGGCCGCCGTGGCCCGCGTCGCCGGGGTGGACTGGATGGCGTGCCAAACGGCGCGCCGGGAGGGGTCCTCGCGCCACATCAGCGCGAGGTGGTCGATGAATTCATCCAAGACATCCGGCCACTGCGGGGCCGGCACGAGGCGCGAAAAGCGCTCGATTTCGGCCAGGCTGGTGGCGGTATCTTGCCGGTCGAGCTCGCAAATGAGCACGTATTTATTGGCAAAGAACTGATACAGCGTGCCGATGGGGACCCCAGCGCGGTGGGCGACCTCATCGAAGGTGAAGGATTTGAAGCCGACATCGACAAGCACGGCGCGCGCCGCCTGCACAATGCGCTCAAAGCGCTCCCGGCTGCGCGCCTGCGCCGGCCGACGCCGCGGGACGAGGATTTCCTCCACCGGCTTACTCGAGGCCCTTCATCACGCGCGCGACGTGCCCAGTGGCCTTCACGTTGTAGTGGGTCTGGCCGATGGTGCCATCCGGCTCCACGAGGAAGGTGGAACGGATAACGCCTTGGACCACCTTGCCGTAGTTCTTCTTTTCCCCGAAGGCGCCGTATGCGGTCATGACGGACTTATCTGGATCAGAAAGCAACGGGAAGTTGAGATCTTGGTCATCGCGGAACTTCGCCAGCGCCTCGGGCTTATCGGGGGAGATGCCTACCACCGCGATATTGAGCTCATTGAGCTCTTCTAGGGAATCGCGAAAATCGCAGGCTTCCTTGGTGCAGCCAGGCGTATTGGCGCGCGGGTAGAAGTACACCAGCACGCGCTGGCCTGCGTAATCGGAAAGGGAAACGGTGCTGCCGGTGGCATCGGCAAGCGAAAAAGCGGGGGCGGTATCTCCTACGTTCAAACGAGTTTCAGTCATGGACCCCACTTTACGTGCTCCCCGGCCTGCGCGGTGGAGGCCCTGCACGGTAAGATAAGCTCGTTAAGAGCGAAACTTAAGCTAAGAGGAGAATTCCGTGGCACGCAATATTGAAGATATTCAACGCGATATCGAACGCACCCGGCGCCAGCTGGCTAGCACCCTGGATGAAATTGCAGATCGCAGCAAGCCGCAAAACCTCGTCGATGACGCTAAGGATGCCGCCACCGAAAAGTTGCAGGACCGCAACGTGCAGCTGGTACTCGGTGGCGTCGGCGCTGCCGTCGTTGGGCTGATTGCCTTTTCCGTGTTCCGCTCGCGTCGTCGCAAGAGCGACCTGAAGGAATTGCAGCGCCTGCTGTCTGAGCGCCACTAATTTTCCCCGCCTTACCCCCACGCGCGCCGTGGGGGCTTTTTTCGTATGCTAGGTCGCGATGAAAACTCCAATTCCTTTTTATTTGCAGGAAATTTTGACTCGGGTGCGAGGAAATCGCAGCGGCGCGGTGGCGGACTATATTCCCGAGCTCGCGAAGGCGGAACCGGACTACCTGGGCGTGGCCATCTGTACCACGACGGGGCATGTGTATTCCGCCGGCGATGCAGAGGTGGAATTCACCCTGCAGTCCGTGTCGAAGCCTTTTGCATACGCCTTAGCGTTGCAGGAACTGGGCTTGGATGCGGTGCGCGAGATCGTTGGCATGGAACCGTCCGGCGAGGCCTTCAATGAGCTTTCGCTCAACCGCGATGATCACCGGCCGGTGAATCCGATGATTAACGCGGGCGCGATTGCGGTAACGCAGCTGATTAATGGCGTGGATTCGGATCCTGCCGAGCGCGTGGAACAGCTGCGCACCTACTTTTCACGGCTGGCTGGCCGCGAGCTGAAACTCGATGAAAAGGTGCGCGATTCCGAGCTGCAGGTCTCCGATAGGAACCTGTCTTTGGCGCACATGCTGCGCAATTACGACATCATTCAGGATGAGGCCCACGATGCGGTCTCGACCTACGTGGAGCAGTGCTCGATTAAGGTCACGGTGCGCGACCTTGCCGTGATGTCTGCCACCCTGGCCAATGGTGGCACGCAGCCGGTGACGGGGGAGAAGATCTTGGATGCCGATGTCTGCCGCTTGACGCTTTCTGTCATGAGCTCTGCGGGCATGTACGACGGCGCTGGGCGCTGGATGGCCGAGGTTGGTATCCCGGCGAAATCCGGCGTTTCGGGCGGCCTGCTGGGTACCCTGCCTGGACAATTGGGGGTAGCGACGTTTTCGCCGCGGCTAAATAAGGAGGGCAATTCCGTCCGTGGGGTGGATGCCTTGACCTTGCTCTCGAAGGATATGGGGCTGCACTTGATGTCCACGGATGAGCGCTACGGCGTGCACCCGGTTCGCAGGATGGAGACCGAGGACGATCTCACGGTGATCTTCCTGCAGGGGCTTATCAACTTCAATGCGGCGGAGACCATCTTGCATCAGCTCACTGAATGCGAATTCGGTGAGGGCACGGTGGTGCTGGAGCTTTCTCATATCACCGGATCCAACCGGATGGGCCGGCGCATGCTGAAGGAGGGCCTCCGGCGCATCCGCGAGGCTGGCTTCGATATCGCCATCGTGGATCCGGACGGCGAATTGGAGGACCGCACCATGGCGGACGGCACTGAGGTGCCCAAGGGCGAGCCGGAAGATTACGCAATTGCAGAGGAAGCAGTTTAGGTTTGGGTCACCTTACTTGGGTAGGTTAGGATAAGTTCGCACTTATTCTCAATCTGAGGATTCCGACCGACCAAGGACTTAAAATGGCAAATAGATTTCCCAAGGTAATGGCCGTGGTGGCGGCCTCCGCCACCGCACTCGTAGGCTGCAGCACCGCCGAAGAAACTACCAACAACGGCGGTGGCAGCGACGATGCTGCCCTGTCCTTCACCGACCTCGCGGGCCGCGACGTAGAACTCGACAAGGCCCCCGAGCGCGTCCTGTTGGGCGAGGGCCGCTCCATCTTCGCCACCGGCATCCTCAATACCGAGGATCCGCTGGATAAGGTCGTGGGCATCGGATCCGACCTGAAGAAGAACGTGCCGGACTACTACAACGTCTTGGAAGAAAAGCTGCCCAAGGTCAATGAACTGCCGGAAATCGGCGGGTTCACCAAGGGCGATGTCACGGTGGAAAACCTGGTGAGCCTGGACCCGGACCTCATCGTTTTGTCCAAGGATCAGTACGACGCCTCGCAGGAAGCCGGACTGACCGACAAGATGGATCAGGCGGGCCTCAAGTACGCCGTGACCGATTTCCGCGCCAAGCCGCTGGAGAATACCACCAAGTCCATGGATATTTTCGGTGAGATCTTCGGCCAAGAAGAGCGCGCCAAGGAATTCAACAAAGAGTGGCAAGAAACCGTGGATCTGGTCAAGGAGCGTGCGGACAAGGTAAAGGACAAGCCCAAGACCTTCGTTTGGCGTGCGGCCGGTGTCTCGGACTGCTGTGGTTCGTGGAATGACTCCAATATCTCGCAGCTGGTCAACGTCGCCGGTGGTGATAACGTGGCCGACGGCATCATCCCGGGCGAGTCCGGTGCCCTGACCCCAGAAAAGGTCCTCGAGACTGACCCAGACATGGTGATTGCCACCGGCGGCGATTGGTCCGAGATGAAGGACGATGAGGGCAACCCTGTCGGCTACGCCGCGGTGGGCTATGGCATCGGCGAAGATGAGGCGGAGGAGAGCGTCGCCAAGCTGCCGAGCACCCAGCCGGGATTTGATAACCTGCGCGCGGTCAAGGAACACAAGCTGCACAGCATGTGGCACCAGTTCTACAACTCGCCGTTCAACTACCTGGCGCTGCTGCAGATCGCGGCGTGGATCAACCCGGAGGCGTATGAGGATATGGACATCGACAAGCAGTGGATGCAAGCGCAAGAAAAGTACTCGCCGGTTGCTGGCGAGGGAACCTTCTTTAGCACGAATTAATGGTGAGCGCGGAGGTAGCTGCCCTTACGCAGCAACACAAAAAGCTCACCTGGCAGCGCATTAGCATCGTCGCGGGCCTGTGCCTCATCGCGGCGGTGGCGTTTGTGGTCAGCAACTTCGTCGGCGCCATAGATATCAGCCCCGGCGAGGTCATCAGGGGCATCGTGAATCCCTCGAGCCTGGATGACCAAACGCATACGGTGCTGTGGAAGCTGCGCTTGCCGATGGCCGTCATGGCCCTGCTTATCGGCGTCAGCCTCTCGCTGGCCGGCGCGGAGATGCAGACCATCTTGAATAACCCGCTGGCGGAGCCGTTTACCCTCGGCATTTCTGCCGCGGCGGCCTTTGGCGGCGCTAGTTCCATCGTGCTGAAGTGGCAGCTTTTAGCCCAGCCGCAGTTCAACCTGGCGTTGGTGGCGTGGCTGTCGGCGGCGGTGGCGACGGCGATCATCGTCGTGGCGGCCATCATCCGCGGCGCGAAGGCAGAAACCATGGTGCTGCTGGGCATTGGTTTGGTCTTTTTCTTCCAGGCCATGCTCGCGCTTATCCAATATCAGTCTTCGGCCGAGGCGCTGCAGCAGATCGTCTTTTGGTCCATGGGTTCGCTCACCCGTGCCAACTGGGCCGCCAATGGCGTGCTCGCGGGAGTGCTGCTGGTCGCCCTGCCCATTTTGTGGGCGCTGTCCTGGCGGCTTACCGCGTTGCGGCTTGGCGATGCCCGCGCTGCCGCCATGGGCATTAATACCGCGCGGCTGCGCGTCGTGGTGCTCATCGTGGTCTCCCTCGTGGCGGCAACGACGGTGGCCTTCGCCGGCATCATCGGCTTTATCGGCCTCGTAGGCCCGCACATTGCCCGTATGTTGGTGGGCGAGGATCAGCGCTACTTCGTGCCTGCTTCCATGGCCGCCGGTGCGGCCGTGATGTGCGCGGCGCACGCGGCGAGCCTGATGATTAAGCCCGGGTTGGCTATTCCGATCGGCATTGTGACCTCGCTCTTGGGCGTGCCGTTCTTTATTGCCATCGTGATGACTCGAAGGAGGGCGCTGTGGACGTAGAACTCACCCTGCGCGGCATAAGCGCAGCCTACGGCAAGCACACCGTGCTCGAAGCGGTAGACGTGGACACGCTGCGGGGCGGCCAATTGGTTGGTCTTTTAGGGCCCAACGCATCAGGCAAAACCACGCTGATCAAGTCCCTAGCCGGCGTGCACCGCGGGTACAAGGGCGAGGTGGATTTCCTGGTGGGCGGCGAGAGCCCGCGGGGCAAGCGTCGCCGCCAGCTGATTGGCTACGTTCCGCAGGATCTGCCCAGTACCGCGGCGCTGCGGGCGTTTGAAACGGTGTTAATCGCGGCGCGTCGGGAAGCGTGCGAAGACCCGATTACCCGCACCGGCGAGGTGCTGCATGCGATGGGGCTGGATGACATTGCCTCGCGCTACCTCAACGAGCTATCTGGCGGCCAGCGTCAGCTCGTGGCCGTGGCGCAGATGCTGGTGGGCAATCCGGGGCTGATGCTCTTGGATGAGCCGACGTCCGCGCTCGACCTACATCGCCAGTTCTTCGTCCTCGAGGAGGTGCGCGAAAAGGCCAAGCGCGAGGGCAGCCTGGGGCTGGTGGCCATCCACGACATCAATTTAGCCGCGCGCATGTGCGACCAGCTGGTGGTGCTCAAATCGGGCCGCATTCGCGCCCAAGGCACGCCTGGAGACGTGCTCACGTGCGAGTTGGTGGAAAGCGTCTATGGGGTAGAGGCGGACATCGTGGAGCACCGCGGTGTTCCCGTCGTCGCGCCCCAACGCGTGAAATAAGCCAAGGCCGAGCGAAATGCTCGGCCTTGGCCTAAACGACAGGATGTGTTGGTGAAGTTATATGTTTAGCCGGTCTGGCGTGCTGGTATTAGGATTATTTCACTTATCCGGAGGGATAACGCAGCCTCGGACCTGAAATACCGTCGGGGGCGTGCTGATGTGCTAGGTGCCGAGGTTCACGATGAATGGATGAGTAAGAATCATCCTCGATGTCCCGTCTGTAGCGGGGCGTGCACCAAACACGGAACGACGAGTACTGGGCGTCAACGCTGGCGATGCCGCACCTGCAAAGCCACCTTCACCCGCGCCAATGACGACGCAGTTCAAGCAAAATGGTTCCGCCTTTTTATCAGTTGGCTCACCTCAGGCCGCAGCCTGGCAGAGACCGCTAAAACCTGCGGTGTTTCAACGCGAACTCTGCAACGACGCTTCAAATCTTTCTGGCTCATCCAACCTCCCCGAAGCGTTGATAAGCAGCGAATATACGATCAAATCTTCATCGACGGCACTTACTTCAACACCAAGTGCCTAGTCGTAGTCGCCGATGCCAGCCATGTCATCAACTGGTTCTGGTGCACTAAGGAATCATCC
>NZ_JBEHFV010000016.1:0-57240 GCF_040225855.1 Corynebacterium sp. KPL2850 | reverse complement strand
AATGGCCGTAGCCTTTCCCGCCCGCTTCGACAAATACCTATAAACCTAGCCCCACACACAAACAACTTGACACGCTCACGATTGACAGGGTAGAGCCTCGAAGCATCTCCGCTTCCACGGAAAAGAAAGCCACGAGACCGCTAATAATCCAAGCTAAGTGAAACCTCACTGCTGCAATCGTGAGAACGCTGTTCCCTTGTTCAGTAGCCCAGCGCGAGGAGTAAAGCACTCCTACCGCAGAAATTCCTGCGCCTACAGCTAGAGCGAAACCCAGATAAGACTGGGGTGAACTGCTTCCCGTTCCTAGGAGGAAAAAACATAGAGCCAGAACCACTACTGCAGTTGTTGACACCAATGAACTGCTGAGTCTTCTGGCCGACCAAGTCATTATTACTGCGACAATAAAAGGGCCGACTCCTGTTTCGATGACACTTGCTGCAGTGGGCTGCATCAAAGTAGTGGAAACATAGAATAAGCAGAAAGCGCCCGCAGTAAACAGATTGAGGCTTGCTGCAGTTGTCATTTTCATGGGGGGATGCGGTGTTTCCGTAGCTCGGTATTTTCTACGATAAAACGCTAAATAGACCACTGTGGAGATAATCGCCGCGATAAGAAACGCTGAAAACGTAGTAAAAGTAGATAGCTCTGGGTCTACTTGGGCTCCGACTATCGCAGTGCCGATTCCTTGCCATAGGACAGCTAGGGCTACGATAACCGCCCCTACACCTGGTTTATTGGACTGGATCATAAAACCTTACCCTCAAAATCCGTAAAGTTAACTTAATAGGTGCTGTTGCAAAGTTGGGCGGAGAGCAGCGAAGACTCAGTTTCTCATTCCCTGATGGCCGCTGCGTGTGGGCGTTGTTAGGCCATCTCGAAGACCCGGTTGACGATCACCGCGTCCGGGTTCGGTTGCCCGTAGGCAAACATCGCGCCTTGCCCTTTCCGGAATGAGTGCATCGCCTCCATCTCTTTCAACGTCCGATATGCAGATGTCCGGTTCTTAAACGCGCCTTTTGGCCTGAGGATCCGCTTCAGCCGACCATGGTCGCCTTCCAGGATGTTGTTGAGGTATTTCACCTGCTGGTGTTCCACTGTTGGCGGGCAGATTCCCTCTGACTTCAACTCGGCGATTGCCCTGGCTAGTGAGGGTGCTTTATCGGTGTTGATCACTCTGGGATACCCGGCTGACGCATTGGATCTGAGGGCCTTGGCTAGGAAACGCTTCGCTGCGGCCACGTTCTGCTTCGGAGAGAGGTAAAAGTCCAGGGTCTGACCACCGGCGGTGATCGTCCGATAGAGATAGCACCACCTGCCGCCGACGCGGATATAGGTCTCATCCACCCGCCAGGAACTGGCCTGCCAGTCAGGTACCTGCCGGTACCACCGTGTTTGCTTGTCCAGCTCAGGCGCGTATTTCTGGACCCAGCGGTAGATCGTGGTGTGATCGACCGGCACGCCCCGCTGAAGTCATCATTTCCTCCACAGCGCGGTAGCTCACCCCGTAGCGGCAGTACCACCGCACTGCCCACAGAATGATGTCACGGGGAAATGACGACCGGAGAAGATACTCATGGCTGTGATTATTTCACGTCGCTCTTCTTACTGCCCCAACTTTGCAACAGCACCCAGCAACCTAAAGTCAACACACCCCCAACAAACCCACCCACGAAGTTGACAACCTATATAGGAACATCCTCTCGCTCTAGCCGTTTTCGAGCAGCCCAAGGAGCCGTTCGCGCAGCTCATTTTTCCGCTCCACCACCGCGGAATCTTCGCTGCCGCTGCGCGGGCGGGGCAAGCCCACTTCAATGTCCTCGATGATGGTGGCCTCTGGACCCGGTGACATCACCAAAATGTGGTCCGAGAGCAATACCGCCTCATCCACGTCGTGGGTGACCATGACCACCGTGCGGCGGTTTTCTTCCCACACGTTGAGCAGCAGCGACTGCAGCTGGCGGCGGGTAAGCGCATCCAGTGCGCCGAACGGCTCATCGAGCAATAAGATATCCGAGCCAATGGCAAAGGCGCGCGCCAAACCGACGCGCTGCTGCATGCCTCCGGATAACCGCGACGGGCGCCGGTCGGCCGCATGGCCCAGGCTGACCTCGTCGAGGAAGTCCTGCGCAATCTGGGTGCGCTCAGCCTTGGATAGCTCCGGGCGGGCCGAGCGCAGCCCGAACTCGATATTCCCGCGCGCCGTCATCCACGGCAGGAGCGCGTGGTTCTGAAATACCACGCCGCGGTCTGGGCCTGGGCCGGTCACGGCCTCGCCTCGCGCGCGCACCTCGCCGGTAGAGGGAAATGCCAGGCCCGCGATCATATTCAGCATGGTGGACTTGCCGGAGCCCGATGGCCCCAGCAGGGACACGAACTCGCCCTCCCCAATAGATACTGAGGTATCCCCAATGATCTTGGTTGGGCCGTAGCTTTTGGTAATACCAGCAAATTCGATATGGGCATTAGTCATAGCGCACCACTTTCTGCAGGGAAGCAACGAGGTAATCCAGGGCCAATCCGATGACACCAATAAGCACGATGACCACGACGATGGCGTCAATATCGAGGCGGTTCCACATATTCCAGACAAAGAAACCGACGCCTTGGCCGCCGACGAGCATTTCCGCGGCCACGATGACCAACCAGGCGGTCGATAGCGATTGCCGCATGCCGGTGATAATCCCCGGCAGCGCAGCCGGCCCGACGATGTAGAGGAGCTGTTGCATCCGGTTTGTGCCGAGCGTGGCCGCCAGGTTCTTATACGTGGGGTGAATCCCGCGGACCGCCTCGATGGTATTGAGCAGCGTCGGCCACAAGGCAGAGAGGATAATGACGAAGACGGCGGTATTTTCGGCATCGCGAAGCAGCGCCAGGCCTAGTGGCAGCCATGCCAGCGGGGACACGGGGCGCAGGATTTGGACAAAGGGATCCGTCGCGCGGCGGAAGGTGGCAGAAGAACCCAACCAAAAGCCCAGCGGAATAGCAATCGCCATGGCGATGACAAAGCCAATGAGCACGCGGCGCAGGGAGGCCACCATGTGCCAAAAGATGCCCACCGAGGCCGGCCCATCCCGGTAGGAGGGATCAGAAAGGATCTCTACGGCCCTATCCCAGGTACGCGCGGGAGTGGGGGCGATATCGGAAAGCCAGCCCGCAGCCGCGACCGCCTGCCAGATGGCGATGAAGGCAATGAAAAGCGCAATACCCAGGCCTATTGCCTTCCACGGGCTCTCCCGCCGCTTCTTCCGGCTGGCGGTGCGGCCCGAATGGAGCGCTGCGGTGTGAGTGCCAGTGGAGTGCGCTGTGCTGGTGCTAGTGCTGTGATTTTTCAGTGTGGTCATAAGCGTGGGGGTCCTTAACGCTGGTATCCGGCGGTGGGGTGCAGGGGATCGAAGGTATGGCCGTTGATTTCCACTGGGTCCGTAGTGAGATCGGCCTCGCGCGGCAAGACGGATTTTGTGACGTCTATGAGCGCTTGATCATCCATCGGCATTGCCGTTCCGCCCAGATCCCAGCGGGCCATTTGGGCGGCCATCCACGTAATTGCGGTGGCAGAGGTGCTGCCGCCGAACTTAATCATCTGTGGATCCACCATGTCCTTGCCGTCCCAGGTGGTGTAGTTTCCGGCCAGCGCCCGCGAGATCAGCTCTTCCTTCTGATTCAGGTACTTCTCCTTGGCCAGCATGGAGGCCGATTCGTGGACGTGGTGCGGGCTATCGACGTACTGCGCGCCTTCGTGCAGCGCCGCGACTACGCGGTCGCGCACGTCCCGGTCCACTTCCTTTGCCACGGCCACCGAGCAGCACGGGTGGTTATCCCACATCTGGCGGGTGGGAACAAAGGCGCGGCCTGAGCCGGTAGTTAGGGCGCGCTGGTTGAAGGGCTCTGGGCCAATGAAGCCGTCGATAGTACCTACCGAAAGTTGCGCCACCATATCGGCCGGGCGCAACAGGCGCAGCTCCACATCAGAGACCGGATCCACCCCGCCGGCCACGAGGTAATCGCGCAGCAAGAGGGCATGCACGGAGTATTCAAAAGGAATGCCTAGCACCATGCCCTCGAGGTCCGCGGGCCGCGACACGGTATCCAGGTGGGAGGTGGACAAGGTCAGTGCCTGCCCGTTGGTGTTTTGCGTAAAGGCCAATTCGGTGGGCCGGGAGGCATTGGTAGCCCCGGCATCGATGGCCAGCGGCATGGGCGAGAGCATGTGCGCCACGTCTAAGGCGCCGGTGGCATAGGCGGTCCAGAGATCCGCCCACCCCGCGAATTTGCGCAGCTCAACGTTGAGGCCCTGCTTTGCGAAGGCACCCAAGCCATCGGCTGCAACCAACGGTGACGCGCACGCGATGGGCACGAATCCGATGGTGAGGGTTTCCCCGCCCTGCCCAGATTTTCCGGACTGGGCGTTGCTTTCCTGCCGCGGCGAGGAGCATGCAGATAGCATCTGCGAGCCTACTGCTACCCCACCCATTGCCACTGCACTGCGCAGTATCTGCCGTCGCGACAGCTTCCGATTGTGAACCATGCGTTCTTTCTTAACTAGACCAAGTGGTTTATTCAGAATGAACCTAGGCTAGGTACACTATGGTGTCAATTTCTAAATTCACAGGTCAGCAAATGCGGTGCACACATTTATATTCACTCTAGACCTGGCATTCTCTACAAAATAGACCCCTCGTTCTAGATTTATATTCGCCTTCGCGTTACCATGGCGCCATCAGTTAATAAACATCTGATACAAGGAGCAATTTAATGTCTGATCTCACCCCGAACCACAAAGAAGGCGACGCTCTCGAGCCCATCGACGGCGAGAAGCTCAACGACCTAGCACAGAAGAACATCGACAACCCGGAGGGTGCCAAGAAGCACGTCCGCACCCACACCGAGGCTGACGGTTTCTTCCGCAATAACACCACCGTGCGCGACCACACCATCAAGGTGGGCGAGCCTTTGCCACTGCTTGGCGATGACTCCGCACCCAACCCCACCGAGGTCGCCCAGGCCGGTCTTGGCGCCTGCATCAACGTTGGCATCCAGGCCATCGCTCAGCACCGCGGCGTTACCCTGACCAAGCTGGAGCTCGACATCGTTGGCGACATCGACCTCTCCCCAACCTGGGGCGTTGGTGACTTGGGCGAGGACAAGCGCCCGGGCGTTTCCGACGTCAACGTTAAGGTCGACATCGACGGCGACGCCGACCAGGAGACCCTGCAGAAGATCGTGGACGACGCCATCAAGTGGTCCCCGGTTGTTAATACCTACACCCGCCCGGCCAACCTCACCCACGAGTTGGTCTAAGGTTTAGATAGACAAAAGCGCCTGGCAAGTGCCAGGCGCTTTTCATATGCTTTAGGAGCAACTACAGGTGCTTCCACGATTCCCGCAGGCGCTCGAACCACCATTCGCGGCGGTCGGCCGGCGCGGCTAGGTCAGATAGGCGGTCCGGTTCTGGGGCGAGGATCTCGGCGCGCAGGTGGCCGTCGCGTATCCGGCGCGGCGCGGTGACATCTTCTTCGAAAAGGCTGCCCGTGGCCAGGCCTGCTGCGGCCGGAGTGACGTCGATGTCCTCGTCGTCATAGATTTGCGGCAACGCCGCCACTGCCGCCAAGCCCATATTGATGCCAATAGAAGTATCCAGCGCCGAGGCCACCGTAATATCCATGTGCCGCTCGCGCAGGTGCTGTGCCACCTCGAGGACGCGGCGCACCCCGCCCAGCGGCGCGGGTTTCACCACCGCTACATCTGCCGCCTGCAGATCCGCCACGCGGTACGGATCCTCCACCTTGCGAATGGATTCATCCGCGGCCACGCGCACAAAAAGCCCGTTGCGCATGAGCTGCCTGCGCACCTCCACCAGTTCTTCCGCGCTCGCGCAGGGTTGTTCCATATAATCCAGCGGCATGAGCGCCTGGGCTGCCTCTACCGCCTCGGCTACGCTCCAGCCGCCATTGGCATCCACGCGCAGCACCGGGATAACGCCCCGGGCACTCACGTGTTCGCGGACGGCGTGGACGCGCGCGATGTCATCGGCAAGCGTCTGGCCCTTCTCCGCCACCTTGATCTTGAACGTCCGGCAGCCGGGATAGCGATCCACAATCGCCGGGACCTCGCTGGCGGGAACGGCGGGAATGGTGGCATTGACCTCTACCCACTCGCGAACGGGCTTAGGAAAGCCCTCGTAAGCGGCCTCCAGCCCGGCGTGCAGCCACGCGGCCGATTCCGCGGGCCCGTATTCCAGGAACGGCGCAAATTCACCCCAACCGGCAGGCCCATCAATGAGCAGCGCCTCCCGCGTGGTGATGCCGCGAAACTTCACGGCCAGCGGGAGGGAGACTACGTGGGCGCGGTCGAGAACGTCATCTATGTTCATAGGTTCATAGTACTTATCTTATTTATGAGTGCTACATTAAATACGTAAGTGGTTATAACCGGAATGAAGGTTCTGCGATGCTGTACCTCTTGATAGCCCTGGCAGCGCTTGCGGCCGTGGTCTACCTTATCTACAAAAAGTCCACGCTGCGGCGGCAATTTTCTCAGTAGGTGTCGTCCTACTCATGCTCGCCGCGCTTACCGGCCGCGCCGAGTTTAGAACCGTCGATATCGACGCTACCGGCAATTCCTTCTATGACCAGCTCTTGGTAGTAGACGCCCTTTTCAAAGAGCGCTTTTCCGGCATCGGCATGGCCATCATGGTGCTATTTGGTTTCGTGTCATATATGCACCACATCGGCGCCGATGCCAAGGCGGTGGTGATTCTCTCCTCCCCTCTCAAGCGCTTTGAAGGTTCCTATTGGTTGGTCCCAGTCGGCTTCCTCATCGGTAGCCTCCTATCGCTGGTGGTTCCCTCCGCCTCTGCACTCTCATTGCTGTTGGTCGCAACGCTGCTTCCAGCGCTTATCGCCGCGGGGCTTACTCCCCTGACCGTTGCCGCAATCGTCGTCACATCGTCTACGATCATGCCAACTCCCCTAGAAGCGGGACTTATTCAAGGTGCTGCGCTTACAGATATGCCGGTGACGGAATTCGTCTTCGGCTCAGTAGCGTATGCGGCCATACCAACCTTGGTGATAACCGCCTTTGTACACATGTGGTGGCAACGCCGCTGCGATAAAAAAGAAGCAGATACCGCAGGGTTTGCAGATGGTGAGAATGCGTCCTTGGCAGATACCGAAGAATCCATTGCGCGTGCTTCTTCCCTCCCCGGCTATTACGCAGTTCTGCCATTACTGCCGCTCTTGCTCATCGTGATATCAGCCATCCTGAACCAGCTTGGCGTTCTTTCCTTCGAGGCGGGAATCCTGCCAGTTACCGTGACGTCACTATTTATTGCGATGCTCATCGAATCCATCCGCAAGCGCACGGTTACCGGCGCCATCGATTCCACCGCTACCTTCTTCAAAGGAATGGGTGAGGGCGCGGCTGGCGTCGTCGCTCTTCTGGTGGCCGCTGCTGTATTGGTAGAAGGCATCACGCAGATGGGCGTCATTGACATGCTTATCAACGTGGCGCAGGATTCTTCGGGTGCCGCAATCACGCTCGTGCTGATCTTCGTCGCCGCCACGGCTGCCATGGCCGCGCTCACCGGTTCCGGCACCGCACCCTACTTTGCCTTCGCGGAGGCGGTGCCCGATTTGGCTGCGCAGACCTCGATCCACGCACCGCAGATGCTCACTGCCATCTGGGGAACCTCAAACCTCATGCGCCAGGTTTCGCCGGTCAACGCTGCGGTACTCATCGTGTCCGGGGCCATTAACGTCAATCCCATCCGGCTGGTCAAGCGCACTGCCGTGCCGATGATCGTTGCGACCGTGCTCAACACGCTCTTTGCCTTCATGTTTATCGGGTAACTCAAGAAAACCATTGACCCCAGCCCCCACCCCGGCTAGGTTGGTTCCTACCTACCCTGAAGGAGGAACCATGTTACTGGCAGAGGCATTAGCAGAGCGTGCGCAGGCACAGGAACGGCTCAATGAGCTGCGCGAGCGCCTGCTCTCCGTCGTGCGCGTGCAGGAGGGCGATACCCCGGATGAGGATCCGGCCGAGCTTTTGCGCGAGTTGGAGGGCATTACCGGGCGCATCGATAAGCTCGTGCAGGCCATCAATGCCACGAACGTGGCCACCGATTTTGACGGCGAGAAGAACCTGATGCAGGCACTTGCGCTTCGCGATGGCCTCGTGCGCACCCGCCGCATCTACCACGACCTCGCCCAGGCCGCGGGCGCGCGCCAGGACCGCTACTCCCGCGCGGAGATTAAGTTCGTGGCCACGCTTCCGGTAGCAGAGCTGCGCAAACGGGTCGATGACCTGTCCAAGCAGTACCGGGAGCTTGATACCCGGATCCAGCAGTTGAACTGGAATACGGAACTGATAACTCCATAGCGAAGCTTTAGTCATGCCACGCCGCGCGCGTGGCGGTAGCCTTTACGCACATGCAGCGAGTATGCCCCGCCTTCGAGGGGAAATTCGAGGACATCTAGGCACCCTTTGGCGTTAAAGGGTTGAGGAAGTTCGAGTCTTCCCACCGTATAGATGACCGCGCCAGCATAGGGCACACGGGTACATTGCGGGATAACCCCTCGCAGTTATTGAGTATCGATTATTACCAGCATGCTGGGCAGTGCGTAGAGGTGAGGGTTGGGAATGGGGACTAAACTTTTTCGCGCCCACTATGCTGGGCGCTATGAGCGAGCAGAAGAAATACAGCACCGAAAATCCGTTCCGCGAGGAATTGTGGCGCCCGGTTGAGGGCTTTGGGGATCTCACGGACGTCACCTATCACCGGCTGGCGGCGGATGGTCGGAAGAATGGCATCGTGCGCATCGCCATCGACAGGCCGGAGGTGCGCAATGCCTTCCGGCCGCACACCGTGGATGAGCTGTATCGCACCTTGGATCACGCCCGCCGCACCCCGGACGTGGGCACGATCTTGCTCACCGGCAATGGGCCCTCGCAAAAGGATGGCGGCTGGGCGTTTTGTTCCGGCGGCGACCAGCGCATTCGCGGCCGTTCCGGATACCGTTACGCCACCGAGCACGCCCACGATGATGCGACGGCGGATGAATCCAGCGTCGATGAGGCCCGCGCCAAGGTCGAAGGCGGCCGCCTGCACATCCTGGAGGTCCAGCGGCTTATCCGCACCATGCCCAAGGTGGTTATCGCCGTGGTCAATGGGTGGGCCGCCGGCGGCGGGCACTCGCTGCACGTGGTCTGCGATATGACCGTGGCCTCCCGCCAGGAGGCGCGCTTTAAGCAGACGGATGCGGACGTCGGATCCTTCGATGCAGGCTATGGCTCGGCCTATCTGGCCAAGATGGTGGGCCAGAAATTCGCCCGCGAGATCTTCTTTTTGGGCCGCACCTACGATGCCCAGCGCATGTATGAGATGGGCGCGGTCAATGAGGTCGCAGACCACGGCGAACTGGAGGACGCCGCCATCCGCATGGGCCAGGAAATCAACATGAAATCCCCCACCGCCCAGCGCATGCTGAAATTCGCGTTCAACCTTACCGATGATGGCCTGATGGGCCAGCAGGTCTTCGCCGGCGAGGCCACCCGCCTGGCCTATATGACCGACGAGGCCGTTGAGGGAAAGCAATCCTTCCTGGACAAGCGCGAGCCCAACTGGGACGAGTTCCCGTACTACTACTAAGGAGTGCCCCGCACCGTGCTCATCGCATTTTGTATCCTGCTCGCGGTCCTCGCCGTCGCGGGCGTACTCGGCTCGCGCGTGTGGATGCTGCGCCGCATTAAAGAGGCCGAGGCCAATAACGAGCGGCCCTTTGATCAGGAGGACAGGTACCGCTGATTCCCGCATCGACTCACCCCGGCCGCAACCCGGGTTTGTCCTGCCGTGGCCTTAAGATCTAATGCCGTGACTATCCTCGCCCCCTTGCCCGTCGATCCACACGATCCCGCGGCCATCCTGCCGGACCTCGAATCCGCCATTGCCGGTAGGTCCTGCTTTTTGCCGCTGCCGCTTGCCGATGCCACCCGCGCCACCCTCCTGTGCAATTCCCAACGCGCCGGTGAGCCCATCGCCGAGGACATCGCACTCGTGGTTTCCACTTCAGGGTCCACCGGCACCCCAAAGGGCGCGCAATTAACGCCGGCCAACCTGGTGGCCAGCGCCGATGCCACCCACCAGGTCCTCGGCGGCCCTGGGCAATGGCTCTTGGCGATGCCCGCCCACCACATCGCCGGCATCCAGGTCCTCATCCGTTCCCTGGTGGCCGGGGTGAATCCGCTCTGCCTCGATCTCAGCGCGGGCTTTGATATCTCAGCCTTCGCCCGCGCCGCCGCGGAGCTCTCCCGCACCGGTGATCGCACCTACACCGCGCTCACCCCGCTGCAGCTGGCCAAAGCCATGGATGTGCCGGAGGGCATCGATGCGCTCCAAAGTTTCGATGCCATCTTGGTGGGCGGTGCCGCCATCCACCCGCGCCTGCACGCCGCGGCCACGGAGCGCGGCATTCACATCACCACCACCTACGGTTCCTCCGAGACCGCCGGCGGCTGCGTCTACGATGGCCGCCCCCTGCCCGGTACGACGGCCCGCGTCCAGGACGGCCGCATTTTACTGGGCGGGCCCACCATCGCGCGGGGCTACCGCAATGCCCCGAGCCACGAGGCATTTCCCGGAAACGGGTGGTTCGCCACTTCCGATGCCGGCGTCATCGAAAATGGCATCCTCACCGTCACCGGCCGTCTCGATAATGTCATCGACTCCGGCGGGCTGAAGCTGCACCCAGAAGTCTTGGAACGCGAGATCCTCCGCGTGCCGGGCGTTGCCGAGGCGTGCGTCGTTGGCATCCCGCACCCGCGGCTGGGCCAGGCCATCGTGGCCGCCTATACCGGTAAGGCCGAGCTTGGCGATATCTTCGAAGCCTTCGAAGACGCCGACCTCCCCCGCTGGCAGCTGCCTAAGGACTTAAAGCGCCTCGCGGACTTTCCCACCACCGGCCCCGGCAAGATCGATCGCCAGGCCGTTGCCGCCCTCTTTAGCGCCTAACCTCCACCGCGGGCCCCGGCCTCGACTCCGGCCCCGGCTTCCTGATTGCTAAACGCTGCCAGCCCAGTGGCACAATGGTGGCTATGACTTCATCAGCCGGTAATTATTCCGCTACCGCACAGGATTGGATCAATGGCGCCCGCCCGCATACGTGGGCTAATGCCTTCGCACCCGTAATCGCCGGTACGGGCGCGGCCTTCGGCATTAATAGCGGGCATATCGGCCGCGCGGTGCTCGCGCTCATCGTGGCGTGGGCGCTTATCATCGGCGTGAACTATGCCAACGACTATTCCGATGGTATCCGCGGTACCGATGATGACCGCACCGGCCCGCAGCGCCTGACCGGCAGCGGGCTTGCGCAGCCGCGCCACGTGAAATACGCCGCGTTTGGGTGCTTTGCCGTCGCCGGCCTGGCCGGAATCACCCTGTCGCTGGCTGCTGGTGCCTGGTGGCTCATCCTCATCGGTGCGCTGTGCATCGCCGGCGCGTGGTTTTATACCGGCGGCAAGAACCCCTACGGCTACCGCGGCCTGGGCGAGGTCGCCGTCTTTATATTCTTCGGACTCGTCGCCGTGCTGGGCACCGAATTTACCCAAGCCGGCCGCATTTCCTGGACGGGCCTGGCCCTGGCCATCGGCATCGGCGCCATGAGCTCCGGGGTAAACCTTGTCAATAATATCCGCGATATCCCCTCCGATACCGAGGCCGGCAAGATCACCCTAGCGGTGCGGCTAGGCAATAAGAACGCCCGCCTGCTCTTTACCGGCCTGCTACTCTTGCCCTTCGTGCTCACCATCGCGGTTGCCTTCGGCAGCTGGCTCGCGCTCGCTGGTCTGGTCTACTTCCCGTTTGCACTCCGCGCGGTGCGCACCGTCAATCGCGGCGCCACCGGAGCCGAGCTCATCCCCGTGCTGGGGCTGACCGGGCGCGCCATGCTCATCTGGGCAGTCATCGAGGCCATCGCCGTCGCCCTGGTCTAGGCCTCTAGGCTTGCGCGCCTAGGCCTCCGCGCGGCCTTCCAATTCGGCCTGTACCCAACGCTTGTGCGCCTTGCGTTGCGCGGAGTATTCCGCCAACGTCTGCGTGGCCTCGATGCGCCAATTTTTAAAAATCAGCATCGATAGCGGCAGGGCGACAAAGAGCGCTAGCAGCGCTGCCACGAGGACGGGGATGGGGAAACCAATCGCTACCGCCAGCAGCTCGATGACCGCGGTGAGCGCGATAAAAAGCACCACGCGCGCGAGCCCGTATTTCCATAGCGCCTTGCGGGAGCGACGGCGCAGTTCGGGGTCCGGTTTTGGTGGCTCAGGGTTGTGCGTCATGGGGGTCGATTGTACGCCGTACAGGTAGAATAATCTGCATGGGTCGACTAATCCTCCTACTGCTTTTGTCCTCGCCGCCTACCTGGTGTGGAAGGCCTTTGGGCCATCATCCTGGAAGTCCCGCCAGGTTGAAGAACAACCGCGTTCCATCAAGGGCCCCGATGATGACGAGGAATTCCTGTGGAACCTGGAAAAGGAGCGCTTCAAGCAGCGCCGCAAGCAGGAGGCCGAGGAAGAAAAACGCCGCCAGCGCCGCACTCGCGACGCCGACGGCAACAATGGTTCAAAGGGCCAAGACGACAACCAGGATTAATCCTTTGGCACGAACCGCATCTCCAAGCCCAGCGCTTCTGCCACGGCGGTAACCTTTTCCCACCGCACGCCTGCCCCACCGTGCTCGATGGTGTGGAGGGTGGAGCGGGAGATGTGGGCGGCATCGGCAAGCTGCTGCTGGACGATGCCCAACTCACGCCGCCGTTGCGCAATCTGCGCGCCCAAGCCCAAGATGAGCTCGTTATCGCCGGCGGGCTTTCCCTGCTTATTGCGCGGGCTATGGTTGGTGGCCATTTAGTTCAGCCCCGCATAGGAGTGCAGGCCGGAGACCACCATATTGATGAAGAAGAGGTTGAAGATCATCACGGCCGTAGCCAAGATATTGATCCACGGCGCGGCCTTGCGGAAGGCCGGGGTCGCACGCGCGTGCAGGTAGGCCGCATAGAGGATCCAAGTGGCAAAAGACACGGTTTCCTTCGGGTCCCAGCCCCAAGGCCGGCCCCACGCGGATTCTGCCCAAATGGCGCCCAAGATGATGCCTAGGCCCAAGGTGGGCAGGGTGATAACGCCCAAGCGATACGCCAGGCGGTCAATCTTCGCCGCGGACGGCAGCGGGTAAGCCAGCGCGCCAAAGAGGCCGCGCTCCGCGTTCTTTGGCTGCCACTGGCGCAACAGGCTCAAAAGCGAGGCGATGCCGGACACGATGCCGATGGACGCGCCCAAGGACACCACCGTGACGTGGATGGGCAGCCAGTGCGACTGCAGCGCCGGCACCACCGGTGCGGAATCCGCATAGAGCTTGGTGGAACCGTAAAACATCAGCGCTAGCACCGGGGTGAGGATCCACGGCCAGACCGTGCGCCATTCCTTGCGCTGCATGGCGATATTGCCCACTAGCAGCACGCCGAAGCACACCATCAACACGTATTCGTAGAGGTTGCCAAACGGGAAACGGCCCGTGGCCAGCCCGCGCAGCACGATGGCCGCGGCGTGCAAAGCAATGCCCACCCACATCAGCGAGGTGGTCATGCCGCCTAGCTTATCCAGCTTGCGTTCCTTTTCCGCGACTTTGTCTTCACTCGAGGTTGCGGCCGCAGAGGCGGCCTCAGCCTCGTAATCGGTGTTGGCGGCTGCTGCGCCCGTGCCAGTGGCGGCGTCAGAGCCGGTGGCAGCTCCGGTGGCGGTCCCGGCAGCGGCGCCGGCCTCAGCCCCTGCGCCGACCAATACCTTGGACGCCTCCGAGCGGCCCGCGCGCCGCGCCTCGATGAGGCTGCGAATGCGGCCGTAGTACAACAGCGACATAAATAGCGCGACGCAGTACACCACGAATGCGGTCTGCACCGCGAGATCCGAGAAGTTCGACAGATTCTGATCGATCTGCAAGGGAGTCCACCTAGCCTTCACACGTGCGGGATAATGCTGAATACCTTACTCATGCACACAGCGGGATCCAACTATAGTTGGATTAATCATCAGTATAGAGTTTGTCTTCTTCCACCTCATCTGGATCCGGAAGCTCCAAGAGCGCGCGGTGCAGCTCATGGAATTCCTCGGACCAGCCGGCGCGGTCGGTGCGGGCGAGACCACCCATCTCGATGGTAGTACCGCCGGCGGAATCCGGCCGCAGGCGAATATAGACGCGGCGGCGCTTAATCATCAACGAGGCCACCAGGGATACCAACATGATCAGCGCGGATGCCAGCACCCACTTCTGGAATGGGTCATAGGAGACCTGGTAATTGGCAAACTCGTTGGCGCCGTTGAAGGTGATCTTGGTGCCATCGTCAAGCGTGACGTCATCGCCTTGGCTCAGGTTCACGCGGTCGATCTTCTGCAGCTGCCCGGAGTGTACGAGGCTTGAATCCAGCGAAAAGAGGGACTGCGGGGTACCGGTATCGAGGCCAGCATCGCCGCGGTAAATATCGACCGCCAGCGCCGGATCATTCAGGCCCGGGTGAGAGGACTGCAAAAGCTTGCCGTTCTCACCGCTCCACTCGGCCGTCGGGGCGAAAAGGCCCTGGATGGCCAACTGGTTTTGGCGGCGCTCGAAAAGATCCGGGTACATGCCCGCCGGCGGGTCAAAGCGCAGCACGCCCGAAGACAGGAAGAAGGTCGTGTCAGTGGGCTGGAATTGAATGGTCTGCGTGCGCTTTTCACCATCCGGCCACTCCACGGTCACCGTCGGCGCATAGCCGTGGCCCTGCAGGTAGACGCGGTTTTGTGCCAGGCGCAGCGGATGGTTGACCTTGAGCTCGTAGTCCTTCCATTCGGAAGGATCCTTATAAATATCGTCGCCTTCCGCATAAGAGACATTGGAGGTAAACATCTCCGCCTGGCCATTGGGCAGGTACTTCGCGGTGAAGTCATGCGCGGTCATGCAGAAGGGGTGGAGCCCGGTGCCATCGAAAAGCGGCCCTGCCCGGAAGGAGTCAAAGTTCGAGGTGGAGGTATTACAGAACTCCGTGGACTGCTCCAGCGAGGTATTGCCGCCCTGCGAGCCGGATTCCGTAACCACGATGACCTGACCCTCGTAGTTGACCAGGCGGCCGGCGGCCACAGTGACCAGAATGGCCACCAACGCGACGTGGAAGATGAGGTTGGCCAGCTCGCGGCCGTAACCGCGCTCGGCGGAAAAGGCGTGCACCCCAGCGCGGTCCTTATCCGGGGTGTACTCGGCCACGCGCCACTTTTTCAGGCGCTTGTGGATCTCCGCGCTGAGTTCTTCCTCGCTCTTATCCGAATGCCCCTCGGCGCTCAGCGGCAGGCGGTGCAGGTACTTCGGCGCGCGCGTGGGCTGCGTGCGCCACGCCTTGTAGTGATCGATGGAGCGCGGGATGATGCAGCCGATGAGCGAGACCGCCAACAGCAGGAAGATGGCTTGGAACCAGATGGAGGAAAAGACATCAAAAAGCTGCAGCTTATCGTAGATTTCCGCTACGGTGCCATTGGATTCGATGAACTCCTGCACGTTCTGCTCGTTCAGATCGCGCTGCGGCAAGAGGGAGCCGGGGATGGCGGCGAGCGCCAGCAGGAATAGCAGGGCTAGCGCGGTGCGCATGCTGGTAAGCCAGCGCCAGGCTTTGCGGATATATTTCACGTTTCTCCTAAATGAGGGTTGCGCCGTAGTCCACGGTCCATTTCTGGATATAGGAAATAAACTCGCCCCACAGGCCGGTAATCAGGGCAAGGCCTACGAGGATCATCGCCACGCCGCCGATAATCTGAATGGTGCGCGAGTGCTTGCGGGCCCACGAGATGGTGCGCATCGCCCGCGCGGACCCCAGCGCCACCAGCAGAAACGGCAGGCCAAGGCCCAGACAATAACCCACGATGAGCAAGGCGCCGCGGGCTGCGGTCACGCCTTCGGTGCCGGCGGAAATGGACACAATCGCCGCCAGCGTGGGCCCCAGGCACGGCGTCCAGCCCAGCGCGAAAACGCCGCCCAAAAGCGGCGCGCCCAGCCACGTGGTCCAGCGCTTCGGCGCCAGGCGGGTGTCTTTCTGCAGCGCCGGAATCGCACCCAGGAAAACCACGCCCATCAAGATGGTGACGCCGCCGCCCACGCGCATCAGCGTATCGGCGTTGAGCGTGAGCGCAGAAATTGCGCCAAAGACCGAGACCGTCGCCAGCACAAAGACCACGGTAAAGCCCAAGATGAACAGCGCTGCCGCCAGCACGACGGCCCATTGCCTACGCTTGCCGACGCCCACCCCCAGCTTCTCGTCATAGCTCACCTCACCGCCAACCACGCTGGCGAGGTAGGAGATATAGCCGGGCACCAGCGGGATGACGCAGGGGCTGGCAAAGCTGACAAGACCCGCCAGAGCCGCGGCGAGGATGCCGAGGATCAACGGGCCGGAGGTGGCAGCCTCGGCAAACGAACCGCCGATATTTGCTGCGTAATCCATTTATTCCTTTTCTAACTTATCCACAACATCCATCACGTCATCGGTAGTGATGGACCGCAAGAAAACGGTAGCCGGACGGTGTTGCTTATCCAAGACGATCGTGGTCGGCACCACGGACGTAGGCACGCCGCCGAGCGCCGCGGCCGTCTTAAACGGCGGGTCATAGATGGAGGGGTACTCCAGGCCGTTATCGTCCAAGAAGTCATTGGATACCTGCGGGTTATAGTCGCGCACGTTGATGCCTAAGACCGTACCCAGGTCGCGTTTTTGCAGCTCTGCGTGCACCGCCTGCAGGTCATCGGCCTCAGCGCGGCACGGCGCGCACCACTGGCCCCAAGAATTCAAGACCACGACTTGGCCCTCGTAATCGTCCAAAGAAATGGTCTTATCCGTATCGCGGACATCGGCGCCGCTGAAGCTGCGCAGCGGTTTCCTATCGGCTTCCTCGTAGTGGATTTCCCGCTCCCCACCCGGGGAGATGAATTCAAACTCGCCGCCGGTAGCCACCGCGTTTTGTGCATTGTCGGCGTCCTGCGTACAGGCGGTCAAGGTCAGGGCGGTTATAGAAAGCGCGGCTGCCACAACGCGCGTTGCCGCACGGGTGCGTGTGCGTGCCATTAAATCTCCTGCGCCGGCGAGGAATAGAAGATATCGGTGACCTGGTTATCCTCAAAAAGCAGCGAGGTTACCGAGGCCAACGCGCACTCGCGGTTCCACGGCGCATGCGGCAGGCGCTGGCCCAGCACCGTGCGCTGCACCATCACGATGGGCAGCTGGTGGCTCACCAGCACGGCCTCGTGGCCTTCTGCCGCGGTATGCGCGCGGTCGACCGCACCGAGCATGCGCTCGGCGATGCCCTCATACGCCTCACCCCACGACGGCTCCAGCGGGTTAGTCAGCTTGGGCCAGTGCCGCGGGTTCCACAGCGCCGATCGCAGGCCCTTGGTGCGCAAGCCCTCGAATTGGTTGCCGGACTCAATGAGCGTCTTATCGACGTCCACATTTAACCCCGTCACCTGCGCAATCGGCCGCGCCGTTTCCTGCGCGCGCTGCAGCGGCGAGGCCGCCAAATAGGTCACATCATGATCGCGGAAGCTTTCCGCCGTCCGCGCGGCCATGGAATGCCCGCGCGAGGATAGGTGATAGCCCGGAATGCGCCCGTACAGAATCTTGCCCGGGTTGTGTACCTCGCCATGGCGCACGAGGTGAACGATGGTGCGTGTCATGTCTCTCCTTGTTGAGCAGGCCTAATTGTGCAGACCTAGTTGCGCAGACCTTGTTGCGCAGATCTTATTGTGCGGGACGCGCTGCGGCCGCGGCCTTCGCGGCGGGCTTGAGGGCGGCATCGATGCGCTCAAAGTCGGCATCGCCAAGTGCATCAGAGACGAACCAAGTCTCGAACGCGCTCGGTGCCACGTAGATGCCGTTTTCAAGCAACGCGTGGAAGAACGGGGCAAAGCGGAAGTTCTCCGCGGCCTGCATGTCCGCGAAGTTGCGGCCCTCGCCCTCTGCAAAGCGAATGGAGAACATGGATGCCGCGCGCTGAATGTGGTGCGCCACGCCCTCGGCCTCCAGCGCGGAAGAAATCATCGCGCCGAGCTGGTCGGCCTTTTCTTGCAGGCGGGGGTAGAGGGATTCATCGGCAAGCTGCAGCGACTTCAGGCCCGAGGCCATCGCCACCGGATTACCGGACAAGGTGCCCGCCTGGTAGACCGGACCATCCGGCGCCAGGTAGTCCATGACCTCGGCGCGACCGCCAAAGGCCGCAGCCGGCAAGCCACCGGAAACCACCTTGCCAAAGGTCACCAAGTCCGCCGCCACGCCATCGACGCCGTACCAGCCCTTATACGAGGTGCGGAAGCCGGTCATAACCTCGTCGAGGATGAGCAGGGCGCCATCGGCATGCGCAATTTCCTTCAGCGCCGCGTTGAAGCCCTCATTCGGGGCCACGGTGCCCATATTGCCGGCAGAGGCCTCCGCAATGATGCAGGCAATCTGGCCCTCGTTCTCTGCGAAGGCCTCGCGCACCGCATCCAGATCGTTATAAGGAACGACGATGGTGTCCTTCGCCGTCGCACCCGTAACGCCCGGCGAATCCGGCAGGCCGAACGTCGCCACGCCCGAGCCCGCCGATGCCAACAACGCATCCACGTGCCCGTGGTAGCAACCCTCAAACTTCAGCACCTTTGCGCGGCCGGTGTAACCTCGGGCCAAACGCACCGCCGACATGGTCGCCTCCGTACCGGAGTTAACCATGCGCACCTTATCAGCCGCGGTGCGCTTTACGATTTCCTCCGCCAGCAGCGCCTCACCCTCTGTCGGCGTGCCAAAACTCAGCCCGCCGGTGGCAGCCCGCTGCACGGCCTCGACGATTTCCGGGTGCGCGTTGCCGTGGATCATCGGGCCGTAGGAGCTTACGAGGTCGACGTACTCATTGCCGTCGACATCCCACAGGCGCGATCCCTCGCCCCGCTCAATCACGCGGGCCTGGCCGCCCACGGAGCCGAAAGCGCGCACCGGCGAGTTCACCCCACCCGGGATCACTTTGGAGGAACGCTCGAACCACTGTTGCGACTGGGAAGTATTAGGCATGTCTGTCATTCTAGCGACTCGCGCGCCATACAAAAGTTTGACTGTGCATGTCGGTGGAATTCACAGCAACCCACTAAGCTTTCCCGCGTTTCCGTGATACGTCATAGAAACGGCGTTCCCGCTGAGATGGCACACTGGGGAGGTATGAAGATCGCATTTTTAGGAACCGGACGCATGGGCACCGAGCTTGCCCGCCACCTACTATCTGAGCACGAGCTGACGGTGTGGAACCGCACCGCTGAGCGCGCACAACCGCTCGTGGATGAGGGCGCGGCGCGCGCCGATACCCCTGCCGCGGCCATCGAGGGCGCCGAGGTCATCATCACCTCCCTCTTCGGCCCCGATCAGATCCGCGAGGTGATCATCGAGCCACAGCTTATCCCCGAGGGCATTACCTGGATCGACACCACCACCGTCTCGCCTGACGATGCCCGCGAGTTCGCCGCCGCCGTCAACTCCTACGTCCACTCCCCCGTCGTGGGCTCGCTGGGGCCGGCACGCGAGGGCAACCTGGGCGTTTATGTCGGCACGCCCGACGATGACCGCCGCGAGGTCGCCCTCGGCCTTGCCGAGGCCTGGGCCGGCGAAGAGAAGCTGATTGGGGTGGAAACGGCGGCGACGGCGGCCATCGGCAAGCTGCTGGCCAACCTTGCCCTAGCCGTGACCGCCGAAGGCCTGCTCGAAGCCCTGCAACTCGGCGAATCCGAGGGGCTCGATTCCGAGGTCATCCTGCAGATGCTCGACATCACCGGCCTGTCGTTCATGTCGAATATGAAAGGCCCCTTCATCACCGGCGAACGCAATACCGACCCCGGCGATTTCACCGTCGACGCCCTGGCCAAGGACGCCAAGCTCATGGAGAAGACCTCCGATAAGCCCCTGCCCGCCGTATCCGCTGCCATCGAGCGCTTCGCCGAGATGCAGGACATGGGCCACGGGAACCAGGACTTCTCATCCATCTTCGTTTTCCGCAATAAGGGCTAGTTATTCACATGTCGCGTCAACGAACCGCGGCCTTTTAGCGCTTTTCGGGCGAGTTATCCACAGGCTGCGCTCGCGCGCCGCGCTTTAGTTGCGCTATCACCTTAAGCTGCGGGGCATGACAGCACTTCAGGCATACCTCGCGGCCCTGGCGCCCGGCATCGACATCGTCGCCGGGTGCACAGGCATGTCCGCCCGCGAGCTGCGCGCGGCCGGTGCGCCGAATCGTACGGCGCGCACGCTGCTCACGCTTGCCGATGCCTTCTTCTCCCCCACCTCCTTTTCCCGGCAACAACGCCGCGCCGTGGCCGCCGCTCGCGAACGCGCCCACGCGCTGCCAACGCTCGAGGTCATCGAGCGCTACGCCACTCGCGCCAAGACCAAGCGCCAGGCATGGCAGCTGCGGGTGGAGCTCTGCCGCACCGCCGCGGATACCGATGAGATGGAAAAGCTCGCGCGCAAGAAGCTGCGCGAGATTAATCCGCCCACCCCGCCGCGCCCCGGCGTGCGCATTCGCCGCCGCAAGGATGCGCCGTGGACGCTCGCGATTACCGGGCCCTCCGCCCTCATCGCTGACTTGGAGTCCAACTTGGACGAAAATGCACCCTTAGACTCCGTCGCGGGGCTTTTCTCCGGCTCCGCCGCCCCGCACCCCACGGTGACGACCAATGCGATCATCACGCTCGACGAGCTCGACCGCATCATCGATGGCGACGGCGAAGAAATCACCATCCAACTCACCAACGGCGCGCGGCTCACCGGCGCCGAATTGGTCGCGCGCACCCTTTCCGAGCGCGGCCTTATCACCCTCGTGCATCCCTTCGAGGGCGCGGTAAACCTCTACCGCACCGAGCGCATGGCCAACGAGAAACAGCGGCTCATGGCCGCCGCCGAAAATCCCGTCTGCCCGTGGCCGCGGTGCAACTATCCCGCGGATAAGTGCCAAATCCACCACCTGGAAGCCTGGCAGCACGGCGGGGATACCAATATGGCCAACCTTGCGGCCTGCTGCCCGTACCACAACGGCGTCAACGACGATGACCCGAATGCACCGCCACGCCGCGGTCGCCTCGCCCGCAGACGCGGGCGGGTGGTGTGGCAACCACCATGGGCCGACGCCGTGCCCGGCCCCGGCGCCGAACCCTAGCACTCGCACCCAGCCCCGGCCCCGGCCGCTATTCCCGGCCGAGGATTAAGCCTGCGCGCATCCCAGGTATCCGCGTGCGTGCTAGGTTTCCGCACGCGCGGAATCGCCCACACCGCGCTTATTCAGGCAGCAGTAATTCTGCTGCCTGTTTAGGCATGCCCAAATCCGCCTCGCTGCTTATTCGAATCGCGTCGCGGTTCAGCCGAGCCACCGCCGGTGATTCTTAACAACCGGCAGCGTTAACCGCGGCTGGCGGCAACTGCTGGCGGCACTAGCTGCGGCCGACGCTGGCTTCCGGTGGTGCTAGCCACAGGTGACGCTAGGTTCTAGGCCTAGCTGCGGGGCGCAGGTGTGTGACTTAGCTGCTAGCGATGCGGGCTGCGGCAGCGCGCGCATCCGCGATGACCGCAGGCACACCCACGCCGCCGGCCCAGGCGCCCGTGACGTCGACGCCGGGGGACTGGGTCAAGGAATCGCGCACGGCTACCACGGTGTCGAGGTGGGTGGCATCGAAGCGCGGCAGGCCGCCGAACCAACGCTGGGTGAAGATTTCGGCGACGCCAGCCGCGCGGCCATCGAAGCCGGTCAGGTGCTGCAGGTCATCGAGGGCGTAGTCCACGAGGTCATCTTCTTCGGCGCGGACGATGGCGTCGTCGCCGAACCGGCCGAACGAGGCACGCACCAGCGCCCCGCCGCGCTCTGCTAGGTGCGGCCACTTGCGCGATGACAACGTGAATGCCTTTGCGTGCACGTCATCCTGGTCGGTGGCGACGAGGATGCCGGAGTTCTGCGGCAGCGCGGTGCCGGAGGGATCGGTGTCGGAGTCAAATTTGAGGCCCACGACTGCCGATGCCGCCAGCTTCACCCCCTTCAACCGCGTCGCCGCGTCCGGAGCCACCTTGGGCAGCAGCCGCGCGGCAGTCGGTGCCGGGGTAGCTACCAGCACGCGGTCGAAAGGCGCAGTATCGCCCGGCGCGCCGGCCAGGCGGAACTTATCGCCCTCGCGCGTGATGCCAGAAATGAACGTGTCAACGAAAATCTTGGCGCGGGATTTTTCGGCCAGGGTCTCATAAAGTTCGGCGTAGCCGCCGCGGAAGGTCTGGAAAACGGGCCCGCCGGCGCTGGGGTTCTCTGCACGGGCTTCCTCGAGGGAGCGCACGGCCGCAGAGAGGGTGACGGGACCGGAGGCGGCAAGGGTATCGAGGGCATCGGCAAGCGTGGAGATGGTGGCGCGCAGGCCCAGGTCATCGGCGGTGCACGAGTACACCCCGCCCAGCAGCGCAGAAACCACGTGGTCCACCAGGTCCCCGCCGTATTGTTGACGCACCAACTCACCGACCGAGACGTCGCCGCCCACGGTCCACTCGAAGGGCTGCTCATTATCGATGCGCCGCGCCGTGTCCTCCGAAACCAGGTGCGCAACGGGCTCGGAACGCGACGGAATGCCCATCACGCCGCCCTGCGGCAGGGACTTCAGCTCCCCGCTGTAGACCAGCGAGCGCAAACCTGACGGGTCAACTAAACTGCCGGCGAGGCCGAGGGTGTGGAAGAAGTCCACGGCATCGCGCCGACGGGCGAGGAAGGCCTCGGCGCCCATGTCGGTGGGGCCGTCATTAAACGGCACGGAATACAGCTTGCCGCCAATGCGCCCGGCGGCCTCGAAAACCTCGACGTCGTGATCGCGCAGTTCGTAGGCGGCGGTAAGGCCGGCGAGGCCGGCACCGATGATGGCAATACGCATTTAGCCCTCCTCGTGAATGATGGATACGGCGCGGGTGATGGCCTCCGCGTCGGTGGTGGGCAGCACCCCGTGCCCAAGGTTCCAGATGTGGGTGTCGATATCGCCGCGCTGCTGGGCGCGCTCCACCTCGCCGCGGATGGTGCGCACGGCCTGGCGCACGGCATCGTCGCCGGCAAAAAGCAGCGCCGGGTCGAGGTTGCCCTGCAGCACGCGCGAGTTCACGCGCTGGGCGGCGGCGTCCATGGCCACGCGGTAGTCCACGCCCATGACCTCGGAGCCGGCTTCGGACATCGCCTGTAGCAGCTCGCCGGTGCCCACGCCGAAGTGGATGCGCGGAATATCGACGCTGGCCAGGATTTCCTGCGAATATGGCAGCACGAACTCGCGGTAGTCACGCTCGTTGAGGTAGCCGGCCCAGGAATCGAAAAGCTGCATGGCGTCGATGCCGGCATCGACCTGCACCCGCAGGAAATTGATAATGGTGGGCACGAGCCGGCGCATGAGCATGTGCCACGTCTCGGGCTCAGCGTGCATGAGCGCCTTGGTGCGCTCGTGGTTCTTGGAGGGACCGCCCTCGATGAGGTAGCTGGCCAGGGTAAATGGCGCGCCAACGAAGCCGATGAGCGCTTGGGTTTCGGTCAGTTCGCCGAGGATTCCCGCAATGCCTTGGGCAACTTCGGGCACGTCGGCTTCCAAAATAGGCAGCTTGCCGATGTCCCCCTTCTCCCTCACCGCCTTCTCCATCACCGGCCCGCGGCCGGGCACGATGTCAACGTTGACGCCGGCGGCCTTGAGCGGGACCACGATATCGGAAAAGAGGATGGCCGCGTCCACGTCGTGGCGGCGCACCGGCTGCAGGGTGATTTCTGCGAGGAGTTCCGGCATGAAACAAGAATCCAGCATGCCGATGCCCTCGCGGGCGGCGCGGTACTCCGGCAGGGAGCGACCAGCTTGACGCATCAACCAAACTGGTGGGCGGGAGGGGGTGCGGCCGAGCGCGGCATCGATAATGGGGGCGCGGTTAAGTCGAGACATACTCCTCATTATGAATCAAAAGTTGGAGCAGGGGCTAATTTGCCGCGCCGCTGGCCGCGCGCTCCCGCCCCGCAAGCCAGGCGTCAGTCGCGCCCGTGGAGGCTGCGGTGGGCAATGAACCGGTTGGACTGCGGCCGGAAAAGCAGAACCACCGCGATAAGCAGCGTCACGGCGATAAGCAGCAGGCCGAGCCCGCCAATGCCAAGCGCCAGGGCTGCGATATTGAAAAAGAGGGCAATCGCGATGACAACTGAGATAATGCGGCGCGCCCACTTCGATCCGTTGGCGAGTTGTGCGGAAAAGAGCGCCAAAATGATCGCACCGATGATATTAAATACAGAGACGAATAGGCGGTTCGACCGCACATACTCCGCGATTCGCGAGTCCGAGGGCTCTATCTGCTCGCCGCCTCCGCCGAAGATGCCGACCATGCCGCTGACCAGCATGATGACGGCGGCGACAACGAGCACCCAATACGCCCACTGGAGCGGGCGCGGCCACACGGACAAGTCTTGATCCTGCGTGGTGTTTTGCACGGGACGGTTATAGTCGCGGGGCCCTGGTCGTTGATTTTTATCCGCAGGACCGTCGCTTCGACCGTCATCGCGCCGGCCGTGGCCGGGGAACATGCTGGTCATCGGTTGTCCTTGTGGTCATCGCCCCTGTTTTGGGCACCGTAATTCCGCGAAGGTTGATTGCGACCGCCTTTATCTTTGGGGTCCTTTTGCTTGGTGTCCTTCTCTTTGGCGTCTTTTTCTTTGGCTTCCTGCTTTTCGCGCTTCTCGCGCTCTTTATCGCGGCGCGCCTGCTCGAGTTCTTTTTCCAGCTCGCGCATTTGCTCGAGCTCGCCGGTGTAGTCGAGGGTGTCGGGCTTAACGGAGAAGATGAGCCCCAATACGGCGGCGACGCCAACCAGGATTTGCACCATGCCGTCGGCGGCAAAGAGCCAGTCGGGGACATCGGCACCCGCGGGCGTGACCATGAAGGTGAGCAGGATGCGGAAACCGAAGTAGATGGAAAAGGCGAACCAGATGCGGCGCGAGGTGCCCGCGCGTTTTGATGGCCCTGCCAGCGACTTCAGCAAAAACAGCAGCAGCACCAGCACGCCGATGGCAATGGCAGCCGACAGCGCCACCGACCCATAGGCGGCCATTTCAATAAAGGAGTCCGAAACTTCTTCGCCGTCTTCGCCACCCGAGGTGCTGTCGACCATCTGCTTGGCCTGTGCCATGAGCACATCGTGGTTGAGCAGGGTCAGCACCACATTGAGGATTTGGTGGACGGTCTCGCCGGCGACGACGCCCAGCCAGAGCCACAGCATGTAGACCACGGTCTCGGGGCGCTTGGAACCGCCCTGCGAGCCCTTGCCGCGCTGACCGCGCGGGCCATGCGGGGCGCCGCCCTGCGGCGACCCGGGCCCCGGTTCAGGACGCGATTCTCGTTGTGGCTCTCGCTGCTTATCGCGCTGGGGCCCCTGCTGGCCGCGCGGATCACCTGCCTGCGGGTCGCTGGGCTGCGGCTCCTGCTGACCGTGCGGGTCGCCAGCCTGAGGCGACCCGGGCGGCGGCGGCTCGGGGCGCGGCGACGCGGGCGGCGGCGTCGGACGAGAAGAAGGCTGTGTCACAAGAATCCTTTACTTGAGCAGGCGTGCGGCTTCGGTGGCGAAGTACGTCAGGATCTGGTCGGCGCCGGCGCGCTTGAAGGCGGTGAGAGACTCGAGCATGATGGCCTCGCCATCGACCCAGCCGTTGGCGGCGCCGGCCTTGATCATCGCGTACTCGCCGGAGACTTGGTACACGGCGACGGGCACCGAGGAGGTCTCCGCGATTGCGGACAAGACATCCAAGTACGGCAGGCCCGGCTTGACCATCACGAAGTCGGCGCCCTCCTCGATATCGAGCTCAGCCTCCAGCAGGGATTCGCGGAAGTTGCGGGGGTCCTGCTGGTAGGTGCGGCGGTCGCCCTCTAGGGAGGAACCGACGGCCTCGCGGAACGGTCCGAAGAAGGCGGAGGCGTACTTCGCGGAGTAGGCCATGATGGAGACGTCGTCGCGCCCGGCCTCATCGAGATCGGCGCGGATGGCGGCAACCTGGCCGTCCATCATGCCAGACGGCGAAATGATCTGAGCGCCGGCTTCGGCCTGGGAGCGGGCCATCTTTTGGTAGAGCTGGACGGATTCATCGTTAAGCACGCGGCCCTGGTCATCGAGGACACCGCAGTGCCCGTGCGAGGTGAACTCGTCGAGGCAGGTATCGGCCATGATGATGAGGTCATCGCCAAATTCCTCGCGCAGGGCGGAAATGCCGCGGTTCAAAATGCCCTCGGGATTCCAGGCCACGGAACCGGTGGCGTCCTTGTCCTTGTCCAGCGGAACGCCGAAGAGATCCACGCAGGTAACACCGGCCTCGAGGGCCTCCTCGGTCGCGCGGCGCAGCGAGTCAAAGGTGTGCTGGTACACGCCGGGCATGGAAGAAATCTCGTTCGGCTCATCGAGGCCGTCTGCGATAAACATCGGCAGAATTAAGTCCGATGGACGCAGCGTGGTTTCGGCGACGAGGTTGCGCATCTGCGGCGTAGAGCGCAGGCGGCGGGGGCGGCGGGCAGGAAATGAGCTCATTGGGTACTCCTTAGAGCGAGACTAAAAACTTACGCCTTCTCGACCTTAGTAGTCTTCTTGCGCGCGCGACGCTTCTTGCGGGGCGCGGGCAGGTTACCGGCGGCGCAGAGGGCGGCGACGTGGCTGGCGAGGGCATCGACAAGCGCGGGCACGTCCGCAACATCTGGCACGACATCGACGCGCAGGCCCAGCTCTTCTGCTGCTGCGCTTGCCGATGGCCCGATGCACGCGATGATCGTCCGCTGGTGCGGCTTGCCGGCGATGCCCACCAGGTTGCGCACGGTGGAACCGGAGGTAAAGGCCACGGCGTCGAAGCCACCAGTCTTGATCATGTCGCGGATTTCTGCCGAGGGCGGGGCGGCGCGCACGGTGCGGTAGGCCACGACGTCGTCGACGTCCCACTGGAGGGCTTGGAGGCCATCGACAAGCGTATCGGCGGCGATATCGGTGCGCGGTAGGAGCACGCGGCTCACGGCGTCGATGTCCTCGACGTAATTGGGAAAGACATCGAGCAGCCCCTCGGCGTTTTGCTTCTTCTTGTGCGGCAAAAGCTCCGGCACCATGCCCTTGGCGCGGATGGCATCGGCGGTCTTGGTGCCCACGGCGGCAAGATGCACGCCGGCAAAATCGCGCGCGTCCAGGCCGAGCTGGGAAATCTTATCCCACACGGCGGTCACGGCGTTGACGGAGGTAAAGACGATCCACTTGTAGCGGCCCTCGACGATGCCCTTGATGGCGCGGTCCATCTGCGCCGGGTTGCGCGGCGGCTCGATGGAAATCGTCGGCACGTTCTGCGGGATGGCGCCGTAGCCGGCCAGGCGCGCGGACATGGGCCCGGCCTGTTCCTTGGTGCGCGGAACTAGCACGCGCCAACCGTAGAGCGGGCGGTTTTCCCACCACGAGTACTTGGTGCGGTCATCGATGCTGCGGCCGAGCGTGACCACCAGCGGGCCGGACAGGTCCGCGTCCAGCTTGGCGATGGTCCCCAGCGTCGTCTCGTACGTGCGCTGCAGACGCGTGGTGCCGTGGACGGTCACGAAGGCCTCGGTTTCTGCCGGCATGCCGCGCTGCTGCAGCTCGGTGGATATCTCAGCGAGGTCGTCCTTGGTGGCCTGCAAGACGATGGGCTGGGTGGCATTGGCGAGCGCGTCCCAGTCGGCGCCATCGGTAACATCGGCTTCCGTGTACGTCGACCCCAGGGCCAGCCCGGCAAAAGACGGCACGGTTGAGGGCAGGGACATGCCCGGCACGACCTGGAATTCCAGGCCGGCGGAGGCCACGGCGTTGATTTCGGCCTTGATGGATTCGCGGTTGAGCGGGTTGCCGGTCACGAGGCGGATGACGTCCTCGCCATCGGCCTCGGCAAGGCACTCGCGCAGCTGGCTTACGATGTCCTCGCCCGGTGCATAGAGCACCGCGGCGGTCGGTGCCGGCGGGCGGGGCGGCTTGCGGCGCGCGCCCTTGGCCTTGGCATCTGCGCACATCTGCGCGTATTCCTCTTCCGCGGCGTCCAGCAGCTCTTGCGGGACGGGCAGCGCGGTGGCGACGGCATCGCGCACGCCCTGCATGACCTGCGGATCGGCCACGGCGATAGCGTTATTGGCCAGAACTTCGCGGGCGCGGACGGTCAGCAGGTCTGGGTTTCCCGGACCAGCGCCCACGAAGACGATCTTGCCCAACTGGGTGTCTGACACAGCATTGCTCATAAAGTTCTTTTCTAGATCTGGGCCCGCGGCACCGCACACGGACATGATCGCCTGCAGTGTTTCTCCCCGCGCCGTCGGTGGGTATCAAGGTCATAACGGCCAAAATCCCAGGCGCTACGTCCTGGGATGCCCTTAAAGGGGGCCGGGTATCATTGCAAAAAATGATCTATGGTATCTACACCTTAAATTATTAGCGCTTAAAGTAGAAATTACTGACCCAGCAGGTCGGCCGCGCCTTGGGCGAAAAGCTCGTCAGAGACCCGCGCGCCCAACTCCGCTGCTTCCGCCGCGGTGCCGGAGGCGGTGGCGGTCAATTGGCGGGAACCATCCAGCGCAAAGACGCCGCCGCGCACCGTTAATTGATCGCCGTTCCAGCGGGACGTAGCGGCCACGGGCGCGGTACAGCCGGCCTCGAGGCGGGCGAGAACCGCCCGCTCGGCGAGGGCAGCGGAGGTGGCTTGATCATCAACAATGGCGTCTAGTGCCGCGGCCGCCTCGGTGCCGGCGACGGCCTCGATGGCGAGCGCACCCTGGGCTGGGGCGGGCATGAATAATTCTGGATCGAAGATATCGCTCGCCCGATCCTCGTATCCGCCGCGCCGCAGGCCGGCATAGGCCAGCACCACGGCATCGAGCTCGCCGTCGGTCACCTTGGACATGCGGGTATCGATATTGCCGCGCAGCGGGCGGATCTCCAGGTCCGGACGCAGGGCGGCCAGCTGGGAAATGCGGCGCGGCGCCGAGGTTCCCACCCGCGCGCCTTCCGGCAGCTGCATCAGGGTCATCCCATCGCGGGCGACCAGCACCTCGCGGCTGTCCTGGCGCTGCGGGATGACCAAGCGGAAGCGGTCATCCTCGGCCGTGGGAAGGTCCTTGAAAGAGTGCACGGCGATATCGCATTCGCCGCGGTACAGCGCCTCGCGCAGCGCCTGGGTGAATACGCCCACGCCGATGCGCTCGACCGGGGCCATATTGGTATCGCCTGCGGTGGTGACGATGTGGAGCTCGGAATCGAATCCGGCATCGATAAGCCAATCGCGGACGTGTCCTGCCTGGGTGGTGGCGAGCTTGGAGCCACGGGTACCGATCTGGAACATTTACGCCTCCTTGTTCAGCGTGGGCAATTCATTGACGGCCACGGCAACGCCGGAGCCTTCCAGCTGCAGGCCAAAGAGTTCCTGCAGGGCATTTTCGCTGCTAAAGCTGCTATCCGATGCCGCCAGCTTCTTCGCCCGCACCGTCGGTTCATGCAGCAGCTTGTCGGCGACGCGCTTGAGGGCACCTTGGACATCGGCAAGCTGCTTGCCCTCTAGCTCCGGGTGCTTTTGCTGCAGGCGGGCCGCCTCACACTCCACGAGGTCCGCCGCGCGGCGGTGCAGGGCGCTGACAGCCGGTGCCACATCGCGCACGCGCTGGGCGGAGGTATAGGCGGCAAGCTCCTCGTCCACGATGGTGCGGGCCTGCTCGTGCGGGCTCGTGCCGGCCGCAACATCGGTGGCGGCCGCGGACAGGGACTTGCTCAGGCGCTCGATATTCACCAGGTCCACGTCATCGATTTTCGTTGCTGCGTCATCGATATCGCGCGGGAGGGAAAGATCAATGAGCATCAACGGGTGCGCGGGCGGAATGTCGGACGCGGTGATGGTAAAGCCCTCGGCGCCGGTGGCGGAGATGGCGAGGTCGACATCGGCAAGCGCGGCGGCGCGATCCTCAAAATCCACCACGCGGGTGTGGACCCCGGCCTCCTCAGCGTGGCCGGCAAGGCGCTCGGCGCGCTCGCGGGTGCGGTTGGCAATCACCAGCTCGCCAATGCCCAGCCGGCCCGCGTGGGTGGCAGCGAGGGAAGCCATTGCCCCGGCGCCAAGCACGAGCGCGGACTTGCCCTGCAGATCCTTCACATCGAGGCGCTGCAGCGCCTGGTCGAAGGCGAAAGTCACCATCGAGACGCCGGCCTTGTCGATCTCCGTTTCCGAGTGCACGCGTTTGCCGGCTCGCAGCGCGGACTGCGCCAAGGCGTGGATGCGCGGGCCAACCGTGCCCTGCTCGGAAGCGGACTGGTAGGCGGTGCGTACCTGGCCGATGATCTGCTGCTCGCCCACCACCATCGAATCCAAGCCAGAGGTAACGGACATGAGGTGTTCCGCGGCGGCATCGGCATAGCGCACATAAAGGTAATTGCGCAGCTCTTCCTCCTCAACGTGGGAGACGTCCTTGAGCACTCGGATGACATCCTGCACGCCGGTGTGGAAAGAATTGGTCACCGTATAAACTTCGAGGCGGTTACACGTGGAAATGATCATCGCCTCAGTGAGGGACTCGGCGTCAACCAACCGCCCGCAGGCGGAATGCTGCACCACATTGTCCATGCTCAGCTTTTCCAGCAACGCAACGGGTGCCGATTGGTGGGACATTCCCACAACAAGCACGCTCATGCTCCACACTCCTCAACCTTTTGATTGACCGCAATGGTTCCAAAGACTACCCCGCTGGGGCGAGGAACCCGAATCGTCAGCGCAGCTCGGCGGCCAGCTCTTCGTTATCGACTTCCCAGCAGGCGAATTCTTCCCCGTCTATCACTACAACAGGAACGCGGTCGCCAAATTCCATCTCGAGCTCGCGGCTATCTTCCACGTTGCGCACTTCCAGCTGGGCACCGGCCCCTTGGATAACGGGGGTGATCTGCTCTTTTACCCGTTTACAGGAACCGCAGGTGGGGCGCACCATGAGCTCGACTACATGCTGGGACATAGGGGCGGGGTTCTCCTCATACGGACGCCGACGGTGGAAACGTTTACTATGGACATATTAGTCCACCCCGCGTTTGCGAAAGCTGTTTACTCCACTCGTGTCCGCTATACCTCCCCCCGGATTTCCCGAATCTCCCCGCGACTTTTTGGCCAATTGGACGGCCTCGCGCGGCAATCTGCGCAACTTTCTAGAAAACCAGGCGCTAGCCCCCTTGGGCGAGGAAGAACAGCGCGCCGCAGGTGAGGCGGCCGCAACCGCCGCTTTAGAGGAATTCGGCCTCGAGCTAGAGGACTTCGCCTCCGGCATAGCCTCCGTCTCCGGCTCATATGATGCCGCAGGCTCCCAGCGCATCACGGACCAGGATCCGGACGTCCCCGTCGATGTCGGCGCCGCCGCCTTTTTCGACGTAGACAATACCCTCGTTCAGGGTTCCTCCTTGGTGGAATTCGGCTTTGGGCTCGCCCGTCGGCGCTATATCCGCATCTCTGAGATACTCCCGGTTGCCTGGAAGCAACTAAAATTCCGCCTCTCTGGCGCGGAGAATGCAAAAGACGTTGCCGATGGCCGCGCGCAGGCGTTGGAGTTTGTCAAAGGCCGCAGCGTGGACGAGCTCATCAATCTCTGCGAGGAAATCGTCGAAGCCTCGCTCGCCCGCCGCGCGTACCCCGGCACCACGCAGCTCGCTGAGATGCACCTGGCCGCCGGCCAACAGGTGTGGCTGGTTACCGCTACCCCAGTCCAGCTCGCGCAGGTCTTGGCGCGTCGCTTCGGTTTTACCGGCGCCCTCGGTACCGTCGCGGAGGTAGAAGACGGCAAATTCACCGGCCGCTTGGTGGGCGATATCCTCCACGGCCCGGGCAAAAAGCACGCCGTGGCCGCCCTCGCTACCATCGAGGGCCTCGATTTGGACCGGTGCACCGCGTACTCCGATTCTGCGAACGATATGCCCATGCTCACCATGGTGGGCACCCCCGTGGCCATCAACCCGGACCGCAAGCTGCGCAAAATTGCAGAGAAGCGCGGCTGGATCGTCCGCGACTACCGCTCCATCCGCCGCGCCATCCGCACCTATGGCCTGCCAGCACTGCTTACGGCCGCCTTCTCTTTTGGTGGCTGGCGCTATTTCCGGAAGTAGCAGCGCACGCGGCGGAGCGCTCTCAGCGTAGAAGCAGCTTCGGCCCGAAAACCAGAAATCCTCCGCCACCGCGCTAAGGCACGGTGCGGAGGATTCGTGGGCTGTTGGGTTTACTTACCCAACTTACGACGCTGCACGCGGGTGCGGCGCAACATCTTGCGGTGCTTCTTCTTGGACATGCGCTTGCGGCGCTTCTTAATGACAGAACCCATAACAGGCGTCCTCACTTTCTTTTAGTACGTACTGTGAACCTGCCGGCGCCTGAAACGGCAAAGGTGCACTCTTTGCCACCTTGGCCGCACATATGCGGGCCATCACGACGTGCCGACACGAATGCGATCCATCTTACCTAGTCCCCAGCGTGTCTCCAAAAGTGGCCCGGGCGGCACCCCGCGGAAATGGAGCGCACGGAACAAGAATAAACCGCGCGAGATAAAACCAAACAGCGCCCACCACCGCTGACCAAAAGTGGCCAACAGAAGTGGGCGCTGCCTTGAAGGCGCGAGACCCTACGCTCCGTAAACGGATGCCTCGAGGTACTCGTTGACGGCAGACTCGTGAACGCGGAAAGAGCGTCCGACGCGGACTGCCGGCATTTCGCCTGCGTGAACCAAACGGTAGACAGTCATCTTGGAGACGCGCATGATTTCGGCGACCTCCGCGATCGTCAGAAAGGTTCCTTTTTCTTCATTTGCCATAATTATCTAACCCTTCAGCTCGTTACGCGCTGTAGGCTTCCCCTCCCACAGGACTTCACGCACGTGCTCGTTCCAGCCTATCGTGAAACATGTGACTAATGCGACCCAAGTGCCAAATTTTTTCACAGCAGTTGTTCAGTTCACCGCCAAAAGCGCTGCGTAACAACCACCCCATGGCTCCCGTACGGCCCCTGAGTGGTGAGAGGTACCTACACCCCCACCACGGGGAACGGGGCCGCATTAGGTGGGCTCTTAGCCCAGCTCCTTAGCCTTATCGGAGCAGGCTTGGGCGGCGCGGTAGAACGCACCGCGCAGGCCGGACTCTTCCAGCTCGCGCACGGCCGCGGCGGTGGTGCCGCCTGGCGAGGTCACGCCCGCACGCAGCTGCGTTGCCGAGCGGCCGGAGTTGGCCAACATATCGCCGGAGCCGGCAGCTGCCTGGGCGGCGAGCTTTTCGGCGATATCGCGGGGAAGGCCGAGCTGCACGCCGGCATCGACAAGCGCCTCTGCCACAAGGAAGAAGTAGGCCGGCGAGGAACCAGCCAGGGCTGTCGCGGCGTCGATGTTCTTCTCCGGAATGACCGCGACCTCACCCACGGCCTCGAGCAGCTCCGTCACGCCCTGCATCTGGGCCTCAGTGACGTGCTCGCCGGCGGCGCAGGTGCACATGCCGCGGCGCACCAGCATCGGCGTATTGGGCATAACGCGCACAACCGGCACGCCGTCGCCCGCAGCAGCCTGCAGGGCCTCCAGCGTCAGCCCTGCGGCCATAGAGACCACCACGGCGTCCTTGGCCGGGTTAATCTCACTCAGCAGGTCCAGGATGGCATAAGGCTTGACGGACGCGAAGATATAATCCGCGCCGTCGACCGCCGCGGCATTATCCGCCGAGACGTTAACGCCATAGTTGCTCTTGAGTTCTTCACCGCGGGAGGCGGTGCGGTTGGTCACCGTGATATCGGAAGCATTAAAACCCGATTCCACAAGACCCGAGGTCAAAGCCTCACCGATTTGTCCTCCACCTAAAATTGCAATCTTTGTCATAGTCTCCACCATGCCAAAAATAACGACACCCGGCTACCTCCATCTAGGAAGCAGCCGGGTGGTTCTCAGCCAGTCGCTGGTTTAAAGCATAACCAAAAGCAGTGGCCCAAAGGTCAATATGAGGCCGGTAATGCCCGCAAGGGACATGGAGAAGCCATCTCGGGCGGTGCGCAGCGCATGCGTAACGCCGGCCATAATTGCGGTCACGCAGAGCGCCAAGATGGCCACGACGACGCGCGGGAAATTATCCCAAAGCACTTCAAAGCCCTTGAAGATGACGACCGCCAAGACGATCCCCACAACCACCATGATGACGATGGACATGGGGTTGAGCTTCTCGTGCTCTTCGGTGACTTCCTCGTCCCGCACCTGGGACAGCTCGCCGGTATCGTCGGATTTCTTCGCGGTCGCCGCAGGCTTCTGCGTTGGCGCGGCAGACTTGCCCTTGGTTCCAGCGTCCTTGGTGTCCTTAGCATCCTTGGCGCCTGCTGAGTTCTTCGCGTCGGCCTTCGCTCCCGCTGCGCTCGCTGCAGCAGCACCTGCCCCGGCAGCGCCAGCTGCTCCCGCCTTTTCCTTGGCGCTGGATTCAGCGGCGTCAGCAGCGTCCTTGCGCTTGTCCTGCGAGGACTGCGACTTATCGATGCGCTGCATCACCGCAGTGTCATCCGCGGACGGCTGATGAGACTTCTTCTCAGCGTCCTTAGCGCTCGCCTTGTCCTCTGGCTCCGACTGCGCAGGCTTCTTTGCCGCCTGCGCGTTTGCCTTCTGTCCTGGGGCAGGCTTGGCCGTCGGCCGCGAGGCAGACCCCGCCGCTGGCTTGGGAGAAGCGGTCGGCTCACTCGGCTTCCCGTTCTGCTTCGGGGCCGGGGACGCGGTGGGGGTACCAGCGGAAGGCTTCTCGGCGGCCGGCTTAGGGGAAGTGGATTTAGGCTGGGATAGCTTTTGCGCAGGCTTGGAACCGGTCGGCTTCGCCGTGGAATCGCTCGCCTGCTGAGCCTTATCCTGTCCGGATTGTTCGTCCTTGGACTTCGGCGCGCGGATGACAGGGGCGTCATCATCGATGGATACGTTGGTATGCTTCGCCTCTGGCGGGGTGGACTTTACCTTCTTGAGGCTACCGGTGAGCTCGGCAACGGATACGCCGCCTTCATCGAGGCTGCGCCGACGGCGGCGAGAGGTCTTCTCGTCCTTATCCGTGCGGTCCTTCTTATTGCGAGCCAGCAGCTCGGCCACGGTCAACTGTTTTTCGTCAGCCATGATCTCTTCCTATTCCAATCCCTTGTCGGTCCGGCGCAAAATAACACCTTCGCGCAGCGCCCACGGGCAGATTTCTAACTTCTCAATTCCCAGAGCTCGCATGCTTGCCTCGGCAACCAAAGCGCCGGCGACGATTTGGTGCGATCGGTTCGAACTTACACCCTCAAGGTCCGCTCTGTCTGCTGCAGTCATGCGCGTGATGAATGAAATCAATTGGCGCAGGCCCGGTGCGGTCAATGTGCGCTTGACATATGGCCCTGCAGACGAGGGCGCCGCGCCGGTAAGCCGCGACAGCGTGCGGAAGGTTTTCGAGGTTCCCACGGCTAGGCCGGCAGGCCCCATCGCCTTCATCTGGGTGACGGCATCCTCTAGCTCTGCATCGATGAAATCACGCAGCGCACTAACCTTCTTTTTCTCCGGCGGATCGGTATCGAACCAGTTGTGGGTAAGCCGCCCTGCACCCAGGTCAAGCGAGAAAGCCAGGTCAGGGTGCTCATCGGTACCGGTGGATAGCTCCAGAGAGCCACCACCGATGTCCAAGTTGGTGATGCGTCCAGCGGACCAGCCGTACCAGCGGCGGGCAGCGAGGAAGGTAAGCTGCGCTTCTTCCACGCCCGAGAGGATCTGCAGGCGCACGCCGGTCTGCTTTTCCACCTCATCGAGTACTTCATCAGAGTTAGGGGCAGAGCGGACCGCGGAGGTCGCGAAGGCGATGAGTTCGGCGCACCCGAGTTTTTCCCCCAGCTCACTTGCCTCACCCACGGCGCTAATGAGCTTTTTCAGGCCCTTTTCGTGGATGTTTCCCTTCTTATCCAGCTGTTCCACCAGCCGGAGTGGGGTCTTCCAATCGCTCATCGGAGTAGGCCGTCCCCCCATTGCGGCATCGACCGCAACGAGGTGGACGGTATTACTTCCGACGTCTAATACACCTAATCGCACACCAATAGCGTAGTAGGTCTACCGTGGTTAGGTGTGAATCGCCCAAAATCTGACACCGTTTACCTAGGTTTTCCCGCGAGTTCGCCAGCGGCGGCATCGATTAAAGCCGGACGCGAAGAGGCCCCAGATTTTCCGCGGGAGTGGTTCGAATTTACCAACCCAAACGACCCTTACCACGTCTTTTCCATCGACCTCACGTGGGTAGAATCGCACTACAGCTGCCAATTTGGTACGTCGGCGTGCCGGGGCATCGACAAGAGCCAACCCGAGGTGGGCTGCTGCGTGCACGGTGCATATATGGCCGATGAACAAGACCGCGACCAGCTTTATGATGCCGTTTCCCGCATGCCCGCGCGCTACTGGCAGCTGCGCCCAGCGGGGGTAGATGAGTTCCTGGCTCAAGAAAACACCGATGAGCTAGAGCCGTGGTTGGAATGGGACGAGCTTGATGGCGAGGACGGTAAGCCCGAACCGGCGCTGAAAACCCCCATCGTGGATGGCGCCTGCATCTTTGCCAATCGCGCCGGCTGGGAAACGGGGACTGGCTGCGCGCTGCACCAGTGGGCTGTAGATAGCGGCGAGGAGCTGACGGTGGTCAAGCCGGAAGTATGCTGGCAGCTGCCACTGCGGCGCTATGAGGACTACGAGGAGCGCCCCGACGGGCAGGAGATTTTACGCACCACCATCGGCGAATATGACCGCCGCGGTTGGGGCAATGGCGGCGAAGACTTTGATTGGTACTGCTCTACCGATAGCGCCTGCCACGCCAATCCGCTGCCAATGTGGCAATCGCACGAAGACGAGCTCGTCGCGCTCATGGGGCGCGAAAGCTACGATATTTTGGCCGCACAGTGCCAGGCCCGCGCAGAAGCCGCCGAGCACGGCGTACAGCTCACCCAGCACCCAGCCAGCATCAAGGCCGGCTGGTATTAGAGTTTTGGCCGGCGCGCGAGCGCTGGCCGGTGCTAGAGCTCGAATTTATAGCCCAGCCCGCGCACCGTCACCAGGTGCTTCGGGCGGGAGGGGTGCTCCTCAATCTTGGTGCGCAGGCGCTTGATGTGCACGTCTAGCGTCTTGGTATCGCCCACGTAATCCGCACCCCAGATGCGATCAATGAGCTGGCCGCGGGTCAGCACGCGCCCGGCATTGCGCAGGAGGTATTCCAGCAGGTCAAACTCCTTGAGCGGCATGGCCACCGGCTCGTCTGCCACGGTGACGATGTGGCGCTCCACATCCATTTTCACGCGGCCGCCGGACAGGATCTGCTCGTCTTCTACCTCGCTGCTCTCCGCGGCATCCGCGCGGGAGGACTGATCGTTGCCGCGGCGTAGCACGGCGCGGATGCGGGCGATGAGCTCGCGGGAGGAATACGGTTTGGTGACGTAATCATCCGCGCCCAGCTCTAGGCCCACGACCTTGTCGATTTCCGCATCGCGCGCGGTGACCATGATGACCGGCACGGAGGAGGTGGCGCGCAGCTGCTTGCACACGTCGGTGCCAGACATGCCGGGCAGCATGAGATCAAGGAGCACGATGTCGATGTCATTTTCGGCGAATTTCTCCAGCGCGGATGGGCCATCGAGGGCGATAATCGGCTCGAAACCTTCCTTGCGGAGTAAGAATGCCAGCGGATCGGCCAGCGACTCTTCATCTTCCACGATGAGAATGGTGGTCATTGTGCTTTATCCTTTCGACGTGCTGCAACGCGTGCTACTGCACGCTGAAGCCCAGGAGCCGCCGCATCGACGGATTCCTTGTCTTCATTATCCTGCAAGTCAGCCTCGTGCGCTGGCTTCTTTTCCTTATATAGGGGCAACTCGATGGTGAAAGTAGAGCCCGTGCCCGGGCGCGACCACAGCTTGATATTGCCCCCGTGGTTGGCCACCACGTGTTTGACAATTGCTAATCCTAGGCCAGTGCCTCCCGTCTGCCGCGACCGGGCTTGGTCAACGCGGAAAAAGCGCTCGAAGACGCGCTTTTGATGCTCCGGCGGGATGCCTATGCCGCGGTCCGTTACCCGGATAAGCACGACGTCATCCCCCACCACTTTCTGCGAGACGGAGACCGGCAATTCCTCCGGCGAATAATTAATCGCGTTGGAAATGAGGTTGGATAGTGCCGTTACCAAAAGGGAACGGTCGCCGTTGACCTGCACGCCTTCTGAAGGCCCTTGGGTCAATTTAATGGAGTGCGCGTCTGCTGCGAGCTGGTTGCGCGAAATAGCCTCGCCAATGAGATCGTCTACGTAGAGCGGTTCCATCTCCGGTAGCGCTTCGGCACCCTGCAGCTTGGACAGGGAGATGAGCTCGCTGACCATATCCGCCATGCGGTTGGCCTCTTTTTGCACTTTTGTACCGAAGTACTTCACGTGCTCCGGATCCTCGGGGTCCTGGAGCAGGGCCTCTGCCAGCAGCGCGATGCCACCGACCGGGGTTTTCAGCTCGTGGGAGACGTTGGCCACGAAATCGCGGCGCGCGGATTCCATGCGCACGTTTTCGCTCTCATCGGTGCCGTAGATGATGATAAAGCGGCCATCGTTTAGCGTCAGCGGCTTGATAACGGCCTTGATCTGCGTGACGCGGCGCCCGGTGCGGCGCTTAGGGATGGCCAGGTCCACGGTGCGGGTTTCCTTATCCTCAAAGACCTGCTCCGCGGTCTTCCAAATCTCCGGATTAACGGCGCGATCGTGGACCACGGACATCTCGTGCGCCGCGGGATTGGACAGGATGATTTCCTGATTTCTATCGAGCACCGTCAGCGCCGTGGGAGAGCCTTGAACCGCAAGATGCAGGCCTTGGCTCACGGTAGTGACCTGGTTTGCCTGGGCATCGCTGGCGCGATGGCGGCGTGCCATGCGCTCGCGCACCCGGGAAATTAATGGCAGCGCCACCGCGCAGGCGAGCACCCCCGCGAGAAAGACAAAAATTAATTCCACGTCTTTAAGCCTAACCATTAGAAAGTCCCCAGGGAGCACCTCCCCAGGGACTTATATGCAGCGGTAGGTTACTTGCCACCCTGCGCGGCGACGGCAGCGGCCCCGGCCTCGGCGGCCTCTGGGTCCAGGTAGGTGCCGCCGGAGTTGACCACGGAGCCATCCTCCGCAATCTCGTAGACCAGCGGGATACCGGTCGGAATATTCAGCCCGGCGATGTCATCATCGGAAATGCCATCGAGGTGCTTGACCAACGCGCGCAGGGAGTTGCCGTGCGCTGCGATCATGACGGACTCGCCCTTCTTAGCCCGCGGCAGGATCTCTTCCTCGAAGTAGGGCACGAAGCGCTCGACGACGTCCTTCAGGCACTCCGTCTGTGGGACCTTGTCCAAGTCCGCGTAGCGGGGGTCGTTGGCCTGGGAGTACTCGGCGTCATCGGCAAGCTCGGGCGGGCGCGTGTCATAGGAACGGCGCCATGCCATGAACTGGTCCTCGCCATATTCTTCCTTGGTCTCAGCCTTGTTCAGGCCCTGCAGCGCACCGTAGTGGCGCTCATTGAGGCGCCAGTTGCGGATGACCGGGATCCAGTGGCGGTCGGCCGCGTCCAGCGCGATATTGGCGGTGCGGATGGCGCGGCGCAGCAACGAGGTGTACAGCACGTTGGGCAGGATGCTTTCTTGCGCGAGCAGCTCGCCGCCGCGCTTGGCCTCTGCCTCGCCCTTTTCTGTCAGATCAACATCGACCCAACCGGTAAATTGGTTGGATTCATTCCAGGTGGATTGGCCGTGACGAAGAAGAATCAGTTTTCCGTTAGTCATGCCTCCAGCATGCCACGAAACCGCCCGGCGCGTCAGTGAAGCTAATCTCCCATCGCCCGGCGTTGGTGGCAGTCAGGCACGGGAATCTGCTGGGCTTCGGCATAAATCTCCGTCAACTCTCGGGCCGTGTTGGTCCAGCTAAAGCGCGCGGCATGCGCGACGGCGGCCTCGCCCATGGCGATGCGCCGGGCGTCATCATCAAGCAGCTGGCTCAAGGAATCCGCCCACTCCTGCGGGTCGTGGGACGGTACCAGCAGGCCGGTCTCACCATCGACGACGGCGATGGGCAACCCACCCACGGCCGCAGCGACGACCGGCGTGCCAGAAGCCTGGGCCTCGAGCGCCACCAGGCCAAAGGACTCGTTGTAGCTGGGCACCGCCACAATATCGGCGGCGCGGTACACGCCCACCAGCTCTTCGGGCGGGCGGGGGCCTAAAAAGCGCACGCGCTTTTCGACGCCCAACTCCCGCGCCAGTTCCCTATACGCCTCCGGTGAGGCATTGGCTCCAGATGGTCCACCGCAGATGAGCACCCGAAAATCGCGGGTGGGCTCACGGCGGCAGAGCTCCGCGGCGGTGCGGATGAGCACCTCCGGCCCCTTGAATTTCTGCAGGCGCCCCACAAAGGCCACGACCTTAGTGTGCAACGGGATACCCAGCTCACGGCGGGAACGCTCCGTATTGCGGTCGGTGCCGGGGGTAAAAAGCCCCACGTCCGCGCCTGGTGAAACCACGCGGATAATGTCGCGCTCGGCATCGTAGTGCTCGGCCAGGTCACGGGCTTCCTGATCGGTATTGACCACGAGGAGATCGGCATTATCTACCAGTTGCTGTTCGCAGATGCGCCGCGCCTCTGATTCCACGGTGTCCTCGGCGGTGCGGTAGGCGTTTTTCACCGCGGCCAAGGTGTGGGCGGTATGAACAAGGGGGATGCCCCATAGATCGCGCAGCAGCCACCCCACCTGGCCGGAAAGCCAGTAGTGGGAATGAATGAGATCATATTTTTTGCCCTGCCATTTAGCGAATTGCATCACTCCGCCGGAAAAGGCCGCGAGCTGGGTGGGCAGATCTTCCTTTTCTAGTCCCTCAAAGGGGCCTGCCACGATGTTAATCACCCGCAAGTTGGGGGCCACGTCCACGATTTCTTTGTGGCTGGGGCGGGTAGCGCGGGTATAGACATCCACCTCGACGCCAAGCTGGGCTAATTGGCAGGCAATATTTAAAACGTAGACGTTCATTCCGCCGGCATCCCCGGAGCCAGGCTGCTCAATGGGGGAGGTATGCATAGAAATCATGGCGATGCGCATGTTGTCCCATTTTAGCGGCGCTATACTGGCCCCTGCCAACAACCTACGCTACCGAAAGGTCACGCATTGTCCGCTTATGAATCAAAGGCATGGCTCCAGTATTACCCGGAGTGGACGCCGCACAGCCTCGAATACGGCAACACCACCCTGTTAGACCTGTATGACAATAACCTCGAGGTCAATGGCGATAAGTCAGCCACGTATTTCTTTGGGCGTACCCAAAACTATTCCGAGCTGGACCGCCAAGTGCGCGCCGCCGCTGCGGGACTTAAGGCCTTCGGCGTGCGCCCCGGTGACCGCGTAGCCATCGTCGCCCCCAATAGCCCGCAGTACATCGCGGCCTTTTACGCCATTTTGAAACTCGGCGCCCAGGTAGTGCTACACAACCCGCTTTATACCGCCCACGAGTTGGAAGGCCTGTTCCAAGACCACGGCGCGCGCATCGCCATCGCCTGGGACAAGGCCGCCCCCACCCTGGAGAAGCTGCGGGCTACCACCAACCTGGAAACGGTCGTGTCCATCAACATGATCAACGCCATGCCCACCCTGCAGCGCGCCGCGCTGCGCTTGCCGCTTCCCCCGCTCAAGGCCAAGCGCGAGCAGCTTTCTGCCCCCGCGCCAAATACCGTGCCGTGGGAGGCGCTGATTGGTGATGCCATCGGTGGCAACGGCAGCGATATCAAAACGCCGGAGGACATTGATAAGGACACCATCGCGCTGGTGATGTACACCTCCGGCACCACCGGCGCACCCAAGGGTGCGATGCTTTCGCACGGCAACCTCGTGTCCAACCTACTCCAGGGCAAGGCCTGGGTTCCGGGCTTGGGCGATAAGCCAGAGCGCATGCTCGCCGCCCTGCCCTTCTTCCACGCGTACGGCCTGACCATGAACGTCACCTTGGCCCAGCTCATCGGCGGAGAATTGGTCATCTTGCCCGTGCCGCAGATCCCGCTCATCATGCAGCTGATGAAGAAGCACACCCCGACCTGGGTCCCGGGCGTTCCTACCTTGTACGAGCGCATCGTCAAGGCCGCCGAGGAGCAAGAGGTTCCCATCAAGGGCGTGCGCGCAGCTTTCTCCGGCGCATCCACCCTGCCTTCTGAGACCGTTAATAAGTGGGAACACTCCACCGGCGGCTTGCTCGTGGAAGGCTATGGCCTTACCGAGTGCTCGCCCATCATCGTGGGTAACCCCATGAGCACCGACCGCCGCCCCGGCTATGTGGGCATCCCCTTCCCGGATACCGAGGTGCGCATCGCCAACCCCGATAACCTGGATGAGACCCAGCCAGATGGCGTTGAGGGCGAGGTGCTGGCCCGCGGCCCGCAGATTTTCAAGGGCTACCTCAATAACCAGGAAGCCACCGACGCCGCCTTCCACGGCGACTGGTTCCGCACCGGTGACATGGGCATCATGGAAGAAGACGGCTTCATCCGCTTGGTCAGCCGCATCAAGGAAATCATCATCACCGGTGGTTTCAACGTCTACCCGGGCGAGGTCGAAGAAATCCTGCGCGAGCACCCCAGCGTCGACGACGCCGCCGTGGTGGGCCGCCCGCGCGAGGACGGCTCCGAAGACGTCGTTGCCTGCCTCGATCTTGCCGATGGCGCCGCGCTCGACCCTGAAAGCCTCAAGGAGTACTGCCGCGAGCGCTTGACCCGCTACAAGGTCCCGCGCACCTTCTACCACTTTGAGGAGCTGGCCAAGGACCAGATGGGCAAGATCCGCCGCCGCGAGGTGCAAGAAGACCTCATCAACCGCCTCGAAGCGGAGAAGAACTCTTAGAGTTCATACCACCATGCTGCGCACCATCGATACCCCCATTGGCCCGCTGCTGCTCACCGCGGATGCAGACGGGCTATCCCGCGTGGATTTCGGTGCGGTCCAGTCGGGCCGCAACGTTGCGGTCCAGTCGGGCCACAACGAGGCAAGCAAGGTGCACAGCGGCCAGAGCGGCGAGGAAAATAGGGGCACCGACAAGCGCGGCGCCGCGATCCTCGACGCGGCCGAAGCGCAGCTCGCGGAGTATTTCGCGGGCACCCGCCGCGAGTTCGATCTGCCACTTAATCCAGCGCCGACGACCGAATTTCGCGCCCTGATTCACGCGCAGCTAGACACCATTGGCTACGGCGAGGTCGCAAGCTATGGCGAGCTCGCCGTCGCCGTAGGTCGCCCCGCTGCTACCCGGGCGGTCGGCACCGCCTGCGGTGCCAATCCCCTGCCGATTATCCGGCCCTGCCACCGCGTGCTGCGCAGCGATGGAACGCTTGGCGGTTATGCCGGCGGCCTCAATATCAAGCGTTTTTGCTGACACTCGAAGAAAACTAGAGGATTTCCTCATGTTCTGGGTATACTCGCCCTTTGTAATATTTTTCTTTAGCAAACGAAAGGGTAGCGCGTGTCTGCATACGAATCCCGGGCCTGGATTAAGCACTACAGCGACTGGACCCCCGCCAAGCTTGATTATGGCGATAAAACCATCGTTGACTACTACGTCAACAACCTCCGCATCAATGCGAATAAGTCCGCTACCTACTTCTTCGGTAATACGCAGAACTACGTGGAATTAGACGCACAGGTGCGCGCCGCCGCAGCGGGCCTTAAGGCCTTTGGCATCCGGCCTGGCGATAGGGTCGCCATCGTCATGCCCAACTGCCCCCAACACGTCGTGGCGTTTTATGCTGTCCAGTTGCTGGGGGCCACCGCGGTGGAGCACAACCCCCTCTACACCGCCCACGAGCTCGAGGGGCTTTTCCAGGACCACGGTGCGCGCGTGGCCATCGCGTGGGATAAGACGGCTCCGACGCTGAATAAGCTGCGCGCCACCACCCCGCTAGAGACCATCGTCTCCGTCAACATGATCGACGCGATGCCGCCGCTAAAGCGCCTCGCGCTCCGGATTCCCCTGCCGCCGCTGGCCGCCAAGCGCGAGCAGTTGACCAGCGCGGCCCCGAATACCGTGGCCTGGTCCACGCTTATCGGTTCTGCCATCGGCGGTGACGGCAAGGACCTCGAGATTGCCAAGGTCACGCAGGACGATATCGCGCTTATCCTCTACACCTCCGGCACCACCGGAAAACCCAAGGGCGCGCTGCTTTCGCACGGCAACCTCATCAACAACTGCGTGCAGGGCGAGGCCTGGCTGCCGAATATGGATACCACCGAGCAGCGCTTCCTCGCCGCCTTGCCACTCTTCCACGCCTACGGCATGACCACGTTGTGCGTGCTCAGCATCTACTTCGGCGCCGAGCTCATCTTGGTTCCGTCCCCGCAGATGCCGCTCATCATGGACATCGTTAAGAAGCACACCCCCACCTGGCTGCCGGGCGTGCCCACGCTGTACGAGAAGATAATGGACGCCGCCGAGGACAAGGGCGTGGATCTCACCGGCATCAGCAATGCCTTCTCTGGCGCCGCTACCCTGCCGGTTGATGTGATGGAGCGCTGGGAATCCATGACCGGCGGCCGCCTCGTAGAGGGCTTCGGCATGACGGAGACCTCACCCGTTCTCATTGGCAACCCCATGAACGGCACCCGCCGCCCGGGCTATGTGGGCCTGCCCTTCCCCGATACCGAGGTGCGCATTGGCAATCCGGATAATCTCGATGAAACCCAGCCGGATGGCGAACCGGGAGAGATGCTGGCTCGCGGGCCGCAGATCTTCCAGGGCTATTTCAATAACGAAAAGGCCACCGAGGAGTCCTTCCACAACGGTTGGTTCCGCACCGGCGATATGGCCACCATGGATGAGGACGGCTGGGTCAAGCTGGTCAGCCGCATCAAGGAAATCATCATCACCGGCGGTTTTAATGTCTACCCGGCCGAGGTCGAAGAAGTGGTGCGCAAGCACCCAGACGTCAAGGAGGTCGCCGTGGTGGGACGCCCGCGCAAGGATGGCTCCGAGGACGTCGTCGCCTGCGTCATCCTGCGCGACGGCGCCGTCTTGGACCCAGAAGGCCTCAAGGAGTACTGCCGCGAGCGCCTGACCCGCTACAAGGTTCCGCGCACCTTCTACCACTTTGAGGAGCTGGCTTCGGACCAGCTGGGCAAGGTCCGCCGCCGCATGGTGCAGCAGGATCTCCTCGATCTCCTCAAGCAGAAGGCTTAGTATTAACCACCATGTCAGACCTCGAGTACGACGCCACGCTGACGGATTTCCTCGCCACCGCCGTAGCCAACTTCCCCCACCGTCCCGCCACCTATTTCGGCGGCGAGACCTTAAGCTACGCGGAGCTTGATACCCGCATCGCCGCTGCCGCCGGCGCCCTGCGGGAGATGGGAATCCGCCCCGGCGACCGAGTAGCGCTGGTCTTGCCCAACTCCCCGCAACACCTCATCGCCTTTTTCGCGGTGCTGCGCCTGGGCGCGGTCGTGGTCGAACATAACCCTCAGTACACCGCCCACGAGCTGGCCCCACTCTTTGCCCACCACGGCGCCCGCATCGCCCTGGTCTGGGATCAGGTTGCCGCCGTGGTCAACGGCATGGCCAGCACGGTGATCCCCGTGTCCCTGGAGGCGCCGCTTCCCCTGTCCGGAGCCCCGGTACCCCACCGCGAGTCCGCGCTTGCCGATGCCGCCCTTATCCTCTACACCTCCGGCACCACCGGCCAGCCCAAGGGCGTGCTGCTCACGCACGGCAACCTCGCCGCTAATTGCATCCAATTAGAAGCCCAGGCCGATCTGCGCCCCGGCCACGAGCGTTTCCTCGCCACGTTGCCGATGTTCCACTCCTATGGGCTGACCATGAGCGTATTGCTCGCGGTGCGCTGCGCCGCCGAGATCATCCTGTTGCCCTCCCCGCGTCCGGCGGCCGTCGTCAGCGCCTTAGCGCAGCGTCGGCCGACGTGGATGCCGGGTGTTCCCACCATTTATGAGCGCGCCATGGACGAGCAGGCCGCTGAAGCAGCCGCAGATTTGGGCGGGGTGCGCTACGCCATTTCCGGGGCGGCATCGCTGCCCGCGCGCATCATCGAGCCCTGGCAAGACCGCAGCGGCGGCATGCTCGTCGAGGGCTACGGGCTCACGGAGGCTTCCCCCGTGCTGACCATTAATCCGCTTGGTGAGGGTCGGCGCGTGGGGACCATCGGCAAGCCGCTTGCCGATACCGAACTGCGCATCGGGGATCCCGATGACCTAGACCGCAGCCAACCCGATGGCACCCCCGGCGAGATACTTGCCCGCGGGCCCCAGGTTTTTGCAGGCTACCTCGGCAATCCAGCCGCCACGCGGGAGGCATTCCACGGCGATTGGCTGCGCACCGGCGATATGGGCGTGCGCGAGGCCGATGGACATTTCCGGCTGGTGGGCCGGATTAAAGAAGTCATCATCACCGGTGGATTTAACGTCTTTCCCAGCGAGGTGGAACATGCACTGTTGAGCCACCCCGCGGTGGGCCAAGCTGCGGTGGCGGGCGTCCCACGCGCCGATGGTTCCGAGGACGTCGCCGCCTGCCTGGTGCTCCACCCCGGTGCCGCCTTCGACGCGGAAGCGCTGCGCGAACACTGCCGTGGCCTCTTGGCCCGCTATAAGGTCCCGCGCCATTTCGTGGTGCAAGAAGAATTGCCGACCGACCAATTGGGCAAGCTGCGCCGCCGCCAGGTGCAGGAAATCTTGATGGCAGAGGTTGCTTCCCGCTAACTCGCGGCGGGAGAAACTACTTCCCGGCGCGGGTGCGGTGCTCGCTCCGGGTGCGGTGCTCGCTGCGGGCGGCACCAGCGAAGATGCGCCCCGAGCGCTCCTCTAGCTTCTGTTTCGCCCGCACCTGCTGTTGTGCCGCGAATTCGGAGCGCGGCGGGGCCTGAATATAGCGCTCGGCATGCAGCCCCAGCTGCAGCTCCTTGGCACGCAGGACCTCCGCATCGATCTTGATGCCCAAAATCAGCATCGTATTGGACAGCCAGACGGTCATAAATACCGCCATGACCGTACCGAATGCCCCGTAAATGCTCACCCCTGCCAGGTACTTGATGTAGAGGGAAAATGCGCCCCACACCACCAGGTTCGTCAGCAGCGCTACCACCGAACCCAAGGTGATCCACCGGAAGCGGCTGGGCCGAACGTTCGGCGCAAAGTGGTACCACACGGCAATGAGCGCCAGCGCCACCACGACCGTTATAGGGAAGCGCAACCAATTCCACACGGGCATAAAAATGCTGCCGATAAAGTCCACGGTGCCGTGCAGCCCCAGCCGGAGCGCCACGGGCTCGATGACGCTGTCCACGACGGTATCGCGCAATAAATTGGCACACAGCACCACCACCGCGCCGATGACTAGGACCACGGTAATGGCCCACATCAATGCCCATGTGCGAATGGTTCCGCGTCCTTCCACCCGGCCGTAGACCGTATTGGCGGTACGCGAGAAGGCACGCACATACGCCGAGGCGGCGAAGAGTGAAATCAGGACGGAGACCACCAGCGCAAACGTTCCCTCCCGTGTGGAACCGATAATGGAGCTGACAATGGTGCCGGCCTCCTCCGCCATGGAGCGTGGCACGTAGGTATCAATGAACTGCGCAGTCAGTGCCTCCACTTCGCCCCGGCGCGAAGAAAAGACCAGCGTGGCAATGGAATATGCCGCCAGGACAGTGGGCGCGAAGGCCATGAGGGTGAAGTAGGTCATCGCGGCGGCGCGGTCCATTAAGGCATCGTGGAAGAAATCAGCCCACACGCGTCGCATTACCAGACCCCAGCTGTCCTTGCGCAGGCGGTTGCCGCGCGCCCACGGATCGACATCGGCGGCCGGGCTTTCCACGGTGACTAGGCTGGTAACGGTGCTTGGCACAATCTTTTGCTGTTGGGCAGTCTGCTTCCGGGCTTGCTTGCTGTCGGTTGCGGGGGCATCGTCCAAGGCACTCATAGTTACGCAGCGTATGCGGCCTAAGAATCTATTCTGTGAAGTGACACTCGCAGCGATTAGGCTGGGGAGTATGACTGAACAGAACCAAGAAAAGATTAACGTCAAGTCCTTCGAGCTCGACCACCGCCTCGTCAGCGCGCCTTATATCCGCGTGGCTGACCGCACCGATTTGGGCGGCGGCGTGGAGATTATCAAGTATGACCTGCGCTTCTGCCAGCCCAATAAGGAGCACTTGGACACGGAGGCACTGCACTCCGTGGAGCACATGATGGCCAACTTTATGCGCAACTACACCGATAAGCTCATCGGCTTTGCTCCTATGGGCTGCCGCACCGGCTTCTATGCCATCACCAACGGCATGGAGCAGGATGAATTGCTGCGCGCCGTTGAGGGTGCGCTGAACGATATCCTTTCCGCCACCGAGGTTCCCGCCGCCAACGAAGAGCAGTGCGGTTGGGGCGCGCACCACAGCTTGAAGGGCGCGCAGGATGCAGCCCGCAAGTTCTTGGATGCCAAGCCGGAGTGGCTCGAGGTCATGGCTGCCTAAGGCTGCGCCGGGCACTTTTCCGGGGCGGCTTTTGCGCCGCCCGCGCCGCCCGCAAGCAACACATACGTCCAAAACAACCGCGTTTCGCCAAAAATGAGGGCGAATTTTAGAAGAACGCGGTTGTTTTGGACGTTTTTATGTGCGCGCGGCCTAGTCCTCGTCCATGGATACGCCCAGCCACACCGGCTCGGGAACGAGCTCAACGCCAAATGCTTCGCGCACGCCATCGCGGATCGTGCGGGCCAGCGCGACGATGTCGGCGGCGCTCGCGTTTCCGCGATTGGTCAGCGCCAGGGTGTGCTTGGTGGATAGCGTTGCCGGCCCGGAGCCGGGGTAGCCCTTCGTGAACCCAGCGTTATCAATAAGCCAGGCGGCCGATAGCTTCTCGCGCAGGGACGATTCGCCCTGTGCTGGAGCGGTGGCGAGGTGGCGGGGCATGCGGTCGGCGGGGGCATCGCCAAGCGTGGCGCGCACCTTGTCCTGGATGGCGTCGGCGACGCTGGATTCAACCACGGGGTTAGTGAAGAAGGAGCCTGCGGACCAGGTGTCGTGGTCGGCGGCATCGAGCACCATGCCCTTGCCGCGGCGCAAGGCGAGGACCTCCTCGCGGACTTGGGCGACGGGGCGGCGCTCGCCGGGGGCATCGGTAAGCTGCCCAAAGCGCAGGGGGCGAGAGAGCCCGTCCGTGGTCAATTGCAATTCGACCTCGAGTACCACCGCGCGGCCGGTGAATTTCAGGTTGGAGTAGCGGTAGGCCAGATCGAGATCGGAGACGGGAACCCACTCATCGGCATCGGTACGCAGGTTATACAGGCGCACGCGGGCCAAGACCTCAGAAATCTCGGCTCCATAGGCACCCACGTTTTGCACGGGCACCGCGCCCACCGTGCCGGGAATGCCGGACAAGCACTCAATGCCGCCCAGGGACTGCGCCACGGATTCCGCCACGACCTCGTCCCATACCGCGCCGGCTTGGGCGCGCACGAGGCCAGTCTCGGTATCCATGTCCACTGCGGCAAAGTCCAGGACAACGGCGACCACGTCTACCTCGCCATCAGAAACCAGCAGGTTGGAGCCGCCGCCCACCACGATGAAGGGAATCTTTTCTTTCTCTAGGTACCGCAGTGCCGCAACCGCCGCTTCGGGCCGTGAACAACGCAACGTGACCTGTGGCTTTCCCCCCACGCGCAAGGTGGTGAGATCGGCAAAGCTCGCCGTGGGATCCACGTCTACGCCGTCGATTGCTGTGAGTTGTTGCGTCAAAAATTTATCAAGCACGTATACCAAGGTAGTCTGTTAAGCATGTCAACTCGTAGTGAAAACACCGTAACCATCAATCAGCCTATCGACATGGTTCACAAGGCGCTGCTTACCCAGGGGTACTGGGAGTACATCGTGGAAAATCTTTCCCCGGAGGCAGGCCAGGTTCACGATTTCTCCGATAACGTAGCAACTCTCTACGAGGTTCTGCCGACCACCCTCTTGCCAGAGGCTGTGCGCGCCATGGTCTCGCAGGACCTCAAGGTCAAGCGCGTAGTCACCGTGGGCGAGCTCAACGGCCAGGCCGCTGACGTCAACTACACCGCAGACGTCAAGGGCACCCCGGTGGACTTCAAGGGCGAGATTTCCCTGGCCGGCGAGGGCGAGATGACCAAGCTGACCTACACCAACGAGATCTCTGTCAAGATCCCGATGATGGGTGCAGCCATCGAGCCGAAGGTGGGCGAATCCCTGGCAGAGCTCTTTGATAACGAGGGCAAGCTGACCGAACAGTGGATTTCTGAAAACTCCTAAGGCATCCCAGCCTTAGCATCCACCGATTCCCATGGCCGACCACGCTCATAACCTGCGCGCCAGCGCAACAGCGGGTCGGCCTTTTGGCGTTATTACCCGCGGCACCACCAACTACAACCGGCTGCGGCGCTGCGATAGGTGGATGGTGGCGCACCCGGAAATCTCGGCGCTGCTGCGCCACGTGCGCACCCCGCTCGCGCTCGACGTGGGCTACGGTGCCTCCCATACCACCACCGTGGAGTGGGCGCGGTGGCTGCGCCGCATCAATCCCCGCGTGGATGTGCGCGGGCTGGAAATCCACCCGGACCGGGTGCTGCCACCGCGCGATGGCGTGCGCTTTGAGCTGGGCGGATTCGAGCTTGCGGGCTACCGGCCGCAGCTGGTGCGCGCCTTTAATGTGCTGCGCCAATACGATGTGGACCAGGTTGCGGAGGCCTGGCAAACGGTGTGCTCGCGCTTGGCCCCCGGCGGGTTCTTCGTGGAAGGCACCTGCGATGAGCTGGGCCGGCGCGCGGCGTGGATCCTGCTCGATCAGCATGGCCCGAAGACGCTAACGCTCGCGTGGGATCCCTTCGACGTGGCCCGCCCTTCCGATGTGGCAGAGCGCCTGCCCAAGGTGCTCATCCACCGCAACGTGCCCGGCGAGCCCATCCACGAGCTCCTGCAGGCCGCCGATAGGGCCTGGGATCGCACCGCCGGGTGGGCCCCGCACGGCCCGCGGGTGCGATGGCGCATGGCACAAGCCCTGCTTGCCGATGTCCCCTTTAACCTCCAGCCTCCCCGCCGCCGGCTGCGCGATAATATGCTCACTGTGAGCTGGGAGAGCATCGCGCCCCGCTAATATCCAGCACACATTGCCACCGGCCGCCTCATGCGCCACACTGGTAGTCATGGCTGCAAAGAAATCGGGCGGATCGCTCGCTTGGAAAATTGTCGTAGGCGTCCTCGTAGCGCTGCTTGTTTTAATCCTCATCGCCGAATTTGGCCTGCGCTGGTTCATTGGTAACCAGATGACCGAGGAGTTTAAAAATAGCGCCAAAGAAGAAGGCATCGAGGTCACGGAGGATCCCTCGGTAAGCTTTGGCGGCAGCCCCCTCCTTTTTGGGCTTATGCGCGGCTCGATTTCCCAGATGGATATGACCACGCCGTCGACCCTGCAGATCGAAGGCTCGCAGATCAAGGGTCAACCCGCCTCTGAAATCCACGTGGAAGATATGTCCACGGATGCAGATAACCCAGTGGCCGGCTTCCTCCGCGCCACCACCACCGTTCCGGATGACTATCTGCTGGCGAGCTTCCAAAAGGGAATCTCGGACCAATCCGGCAGCGAAACCATTGGGAATATGGTGGTCACTGAAATCACCGCGAATGACCAGAGCGACGAGCTGGAAGTGAAATTCGGCGGCGGCTTGGCCAGCCTTTCGCTCAAGCCCACCGCCCGTGACGGCAAGCTGGAGATCAATGCCACCGAGGCCGCCATCTTTGGCCTCTCCCTGCCAGAGCAAGCCACCAGCGCCATTTCTGATGCCTTGCAGGACGGCATGTCTGAGCAGCTCGTTGCCAATGACATGCAGGTCGAATCCGTGGACGTGGGCGACGGCAAGCTCACGCTGACCATCACCGGCACCGATGTTCCGATGAACGATATGGACCACTTCTCCGCCGAGAGCGGCGAGCAGAAGAAGGCCGCCTAAAAGAGTCGGCCAAAGAAGCGGCCGACCTAGGGCACTACTTAGGCGGCGGGAAATTCTACGACTGGCAGTGAGCTGGACAGCTCGCTGCCTTTTTCTATGACGAGTTTGTGAAATCCCGCCTGGGCGGCGGCAGTTTCCGCGAGGGACCGCGCCGGTTCTGTCTCCGGCAGGATGAGGCCCACGCGGGCCGGGTCCGGGCAGGCTTCGCGGATGGCGACGAGCTCGGAGAGGATGGGGGTGGCATCGGCAAGCGTGGCGTCAACGCTGACCCACACCTCGTCCGCGCCGGACTGGATGGCCAGGCGGGCCTCAGAGGCCTTGATGAGCGTGTGGTGCCGGCCGGTGGGATAGCCCGCCACGGCGGTAATGCCCGCCGGTTCTGCTGCAGCCGCCACCGTCACGTGGTGCGGCGAGACCAGCACATGCTGCCCGGCGGACTGCTCCCTGACTTCGGCGGCGGAAGCGTGCAGGAGATTTTTCATGCTTAGTAGCTGTAGTCGCCGTTGATGATGGCCTTGAGCTGCGGGCGCACGTCAAACCAGTAGATGCCGGTGATGACCGTGCCAATCCACGCCAAAAATTGCAGGCCAGTAGCCATCGCCACCGCCGAGCCCGCAAGCAGGCCTACCCATACCCATTTACCCTTGCGGTCGCCGGCCCGAAACGCGTCCTCGCGCGTCGATGCTGCGAGCACGGCCCCGATGATGGCGGTAATGGTCAGGACCTGGAAGAAGTAGATGGGAAACTTATAGGCAATGTCAAGTAAGAGGTACATGCAGATTAATTCGTGGGTTCGTCGGTATCGATAACTTCGCCATCGATAATATTATCGTCACTCTCCGCAGCAGCGGAATTACCGTTCTTGGGCGCGTTCTTCTTCTCGTTCACGCGCTCCTGGGCATAGTCATACGCGTCCTTCACGCCCTCGCTCGTTTCCTTGTACGCATCCGCGAACTTGTCCTTGGCCTCAGAGAAAGCCTCCGAGTCGCGGGTTTCTTCCGCGGCCTTCTTAATGGACGCGCCCCACTGCTTGGCGGTAGTGGTGGCCTTATCCAGCATGCCGTCGTTCTCGCCCTGTGGGCCCTGCGCACCTGCGCCCTGCGCGCCCTGGTTCTCTCGCTCTTCCTGCAGGCGGCCGCCGAAGTCCTTGGCGGTATTCAGCGCGGACGCGCCGGCTTCCTTCAGGGAATTAAAAAGTTTCTTCTTCTCAGTCATGAAATCCTCCGTGTGACGTATTATTCCGGTGCATTAGGCGCCGAAAATGAGATGATTAACAGCATATATGGCCAAGCCTGCCAGGGAGCCGACGATCGTGCCGTTAAGGCGAATAAATTGCAGATCCTTGCCCACCATCAGCTCGATATTCTGCGAAGCCTCCTGCGCATCCCAGCGCTTGATGGTCTCCGGGATGATCGCGATGATTTCCGGGGCGAATTTCTCGACCGCGTAGCGCGCGGCCTTGTCCACGAGGTCATTGGCCTGGGCCAAGAACTCGGAATCCTCGAGCAACCGGTGCGCCAATTCCTTCACCTTGGCCGTCATCTTCTGCCGCAGGAAGGACTCCGGGTCATTGAACTGATCAATGAGCGTGGTAGAAATCGTGCGCCACATCGCTGCGGGTGCCTGCTGCACCTGGTCAGAGGCGAGCATCTCTTGCTTAATGTTCTCAATGCGCTCGCGCATATCCGCATCCCATTGCAGGTCCGCAGCCAGCTTGGATAGGTTGCGGCGAATGGCCAGGCGAGCCTCGTGGTTGCCATCGCGGCGGACCTCGTCGGCGAAATTAACGAGCTCGTTATAGACCTTGTCCCCCACCATCTCGCGGGCAAAGCGCGGCGCCCACCCGGGCATGCGCTCATCGATGGCCGTGACCACCGTCGATTCCATGCCAAGAATCTTCTTGTGTGCCCAATCAATGAGGTCATCCTCCAGCGGGCGCGCCTTGCCGTCCGCGATATAGCCCTCCAGCAACCGGCCCAACGGCGGCCCCCATTCCGGCTCCGCCAGGCGGTCCATGACCTGGGTGCGGATGAACTGCTCCGCCTCAGCCGGGTCGAGGTCCTCCACCACACTGGCGGCGCGCTCACCAATCCATTCGGAGACTTCCTCCGCCTTGCCGGGTTCTGCCCCCTGGCGCGCCAACCACAGCGGCAGCTCCGCATCCCGCACCTTGGCGCTCAGCGCATCCGCGGTCAGGAAATTCTCCTCCACAAAGTCCTTCAGCGCATCGCCCACGCGGTCCTTATTATTCGGAATCAGCGCCGTGTGTGGGATGGGCAGGCCCATCGGCCGGCGGAACAGTGCCGTCACCGCAAACCAGTCCGCCAGGCCACCGACCATGCCAGCCTCCGCCGCCGCACGCACGTAGCCGACCCACACCGGGGCCCCGCTTTCCGATGCCTGCCACCACGAGCACCCCAAAAAGATCACCGCCGCCAGCAAAAGCAGCGACAGCGCAATCGCCTTCCACCGCCGCAGGTCCGCCCGGCGCGCCTCCTGGTTACCGGCCCGCGGCACACCGGTGCCTGACGATGCCGGCTCCCTAGCCGTATCGAGCTCTGCGTCCGAACGGTGCGTCATGTGTTCTCCTTGGGGATTAGATGAGATTTCGTGGTGGACAGCAAATACATTGCTCAACATTAGTGCGTGGGGCTGCCACGATGAATCTACCGTGATTCCCCAACCAACTGGGCCCAAACTTTTAGATAATAAGTTGTCTGCTCAATGTCGGGACGCCACGTAGAATGACATCAACTGAGTTTGAAAGGTAAATTCTCTATGATCAAACGCAGCAAACTTGAGCTGACGTGGTACAACAAGGACAAAGCTCTTATCCCGCTGAACGAAGGAAAATACGGTTATGCATGGGTTGAGCCTACTGATCCCCGGTATTGCCAAACACGGCCTCTAGTCTTTGATAAGCGCTTCACGGCCCGACAGGGAAACAAGGATGACAGTACTACCTACTCTGAAAGGGCAGACTTTCTGCCTCAAGACGATAACTTGCTCATTCTTGGTGAGTCTGGCGACGTTCTTGAAGCATTAACCCGTAGTCCCGAAATATCGGACAAATACGTAGGGCAAGTCAAATGTATCTACATCGACCCTCCTTTTAACACTGCACAATCCTTTGCCAGCTACGAAGACAACCTAGAGCACTCCGTATGGCTGACAATGATGCGCGACTGCCTGCTCAACATGCGCACTTTACTCAGTGATAATGGCTTAATATGGGTACACCTTGACGACGTAGAAAACCACCGTATGAAACTTTTACTGGATGAAATATTCGGAGTAGAAAATTTTGTAGCGGAATTTATTTGGCAGAAACGTACGTCTAAGTCGAATGATGCAGACATTTCCATTTCCCACGACACCATCATCTGTTTCGCTAAGGATCGCGGAAAAATTCGGAAAACTCTGAATAAGATCCCCTTAAAAGCTGAGTTTAAGAATTTGGATGACGATCCAAGAGGGCCGTGGAAAACGGCTCCGTTTGCAGCACCAGGCCACCGCCCAAATATGGAGTACCCGATTACGCTTCCTTCTGGCCGAGTAATCACACCGCCAGTAGGACGTTGCTGGCCGCGACCGCTTGAAGGATACGAAGCGCTTCTTAAGGATGGGCGAATTTGGTTTGGTCCTAAAGGAGATGCTGCCCCCCCCCAGATCAAACGGTTCCAATCCGAAATTGACTCAGTAGTAGTACCCGATACCTTTTGGAAAGCAGAAGAGTTGGGCTCGACCACCACTGCCAAACGGGAGATTCAAGCCCTTTTCCCAGGAACCGACCCCTTTTCCACCCCTAAGCCGGAGCGTTTGTTGGAGCGCATTATCCACATAGCCACCGACCCCGGCGATATTGTATTGGACTGCTTTGCCGGCTCAGGCACAACAGCAGCGGTAGCTCAGAAAATGGGCCGACGCTGGGTAACCTGCGAATTGGTGGAAGATACCTTCCACCGGTTTACCAAACCCCGCTTAGAAAAAGTCATCAACAATGAAGACTACGGCGGAATCACGCTCACCAAGGGCAAACGCCTAGATGCTACCAAAACAGGTCTACCTGAACGCCTTGACCCAGAAGATGCCCAGAGACTTACTTCTTTGCTCAACAAGGCGATACAGGACGAACCTGAACTTAAAATAAATCCAGCTATCAAGGCAGTAAAAAATCTCGTCAAGACCAAAAAGTCCAAAGACACGGTGAACTGGCGTGGAGGTGGAGGATTCACCGTTGCCCACTTAGCCCCCGAGTGCTTTGACTATGACCCAGAACTGAGACTGACCTTCCTCACTGAAGCCGCAGAAGGTGAAACACTCGTTCGTTCTATTGCCGCCAACCTCGGCTTTTATCTCAGCTCCGGGGACTCCTACTTCGACGGCCACTACAACCGAAAGCGACTCGCCGTAGTAGAAGGCCTCGTAGACAAAGCCAAGGTAGATGAAGCCATATCGCATCTACCAGAAGGATGCAGCGTAGACATCGCTGCCACTATGGTCGACGAAGACGTGCGCGACTACCTCTCCTCATTCGAAAACGGCTCACGCATTATCCACATACCATTCGGAGTCTTCCCAAACGCACCATCAAATCCCGATGAAGACGACAAAGTAGAAATCGTTGAACCTATCTCCATTGTTGATTCACGAGAGGACCGTTAACAATGTCTCTAAACGTAACCGTTGATAACAATCTAATTGCTGAAATCGCGAGTGATTTCAATCTGCGTGAGCCCAACCGCGAAGCGCTCAAGGCCGCTGTAACACGGCTTGAATCCGGTGATTTCGATCCGCAGCAACCACAGATTCTTAACCTTGCCACTGGTGCTGGCAAGACCTATGTCATGGCTGCTCTAATTGAGTATTTGCGTCACCAAGGCCACAACAAGGTCATGGTGATTACTCCAAGCACCGTTGTCCAAAACAAGACGGTGGATGATTTCAATCTGGGTAGCAAACGCTACCTGGGAGGCTTTCGAGTACCACCTCACGTCATTACCCCTAATGATGTGCATCATCTACGTACGGATGCCGGTCAGCTTTCTTTGGGGCAAGCGAGGACCTGACCCCCAGATGGTGGACACCTTGAAACCAGCATCTCGCTGGGGAAGTGAGGTACCTTTCCACCATGCCAC
>NZ_JBEHFV010000015.1:0-59792 GCF_040225855.1 Corynebacterium sp. KPL2850 | reverse complement strand
AACCCCTACCCCCACCAACACAAAATGTCGTTTAACTCGACACGCCGAAAAACAACACGTTTTGTCGTTTAACCCGCCTGCAAAACCAAAAAAGAACAGTACCCGCCGAAGCGTGTACTGTTCAGAATGCGACCTTGACGGGACTTGAACCCGCGACCTCCGCCGTGACAGGGCGGCGCGCTAACCAACTGCGCCACAAGGCCAAATGAGAAATCATTTCGTACCAACACAATGGTGTTGGTACCCCCAACGGGATTCGAACCCGTGCCGCTGCCGTGAAAGGGCAGTGTCCTAGGCCGCTAGACGATGGGGGCCAGTCGCTTCTTGGCGACTTCTAGAAATATACTGGAGACATCACCAAGAAACAAAATCGCTCCCCCAGAAGGAGTTTTAACCATGTCTGAGCAGCAGAAAACCTGTTCGTGCCACGAACCAGATGTACACGGATACAACGCCGATAGTAAGAGCAAAGCGCGTTATCTGGCGCGCCTGAAGCGCATCGAAGGCCAGGCGCGCGGGATTCATCGCATGGTCGATGAGGACCAATACTGCATCGATATCATCACCCAAATCTCGGCGGTGACATCCGCGCTAGAGAACGTCTCTCTCGCGCTCTTAGAGGACCACATAGAGCACTGTGTGGCCGGTGCGGCGGCCGAGGACGGCGAGGTGGCTAAGGAGAAGCTAGCGGAGGCTATGCACGCCATTAAGAAGCTCGTGAAAAACTAGAAAAGGAGCCGCCCGAAGGCGGCTCCTGATGTGGGCCCTGTGGGGATCGAACCCACGACCTCCGGATTAAAAGTCCGTAGCTCTACCAACTGAGCTAAAGGCCCAACGTCGGTCTATATTAGCGTGTTGACTTTTAGATCTCCTAATTAACCCCTCGCCTGAGAGTATCCAAACGAAGCAGAAGGAGGGCTTCCCAGCCGGGAGGCCCTCCTTTGCCATGGCGGTGGAGATTAACCGCGCATGTCACCCTTTTCCATGAAGTTAACCTGGAAATCGAAGGCAGTCTTCAAGTCGTGCGGGGTGTGCTGGAACTTGTTTTCCTTCGCACGCTCGTAGTACTCCTCCAACAGCGGACGGTAGTCTGGGTGAGCCACGGCGATGATCTTCTCTACGCGCTGCTTTGGAGCCAAGCCACGCAGGTCAGCCACACCGTATTCGGTGATGATGACCATGGTGTCGTGCTCGGTGTGGTCCGTGTGGGACACGAACGGAACCAGAGCGGAGATGGCACCATCCTTCGCGATGGACGGGGAAACGAAGGTGGAGATGTACGCGTTACGGGTGAAATCACCAGAGCCACCGGTGCCGTTCATGATGCGGGACCCGGACACGTTGGTGGAGTTGATGTTGCCGTAGATATCTCCCTCGATCATGCCGTTGGAAGAAATCAGGCCGACGCGGCGGATGACCTCAGGGTGGTTGGAAATCTGCTGCGGGCGCAGGATGATGTGGTTGCGGTAGCGGTCCGCCTCCGCGTTCATCTTTTCTGCGTACTCTGGCGACAGCGCGAAGGAGGTTGCAGAAGCCACGGTCATCTTGCCGGCATCGATAAGGTCCAGCATGCCGTCCTGGATAACCTCGGTGTATGCCTGGATGTTTTCGAACTTGGAGTCCAAAAGGCCTGCCATCACGGCGTTCGGTACGTTACCCACACCGGACTGCATGATGAACTTGTCGTACTCGAGGCGGCCTGCAGCAACCTCGCCCTCCAAGAACTCAATGAAGTTAGCGGCGATCTTCTCAGAGGTCTCGTCCGGCTCGCGGAATGGAGCGTTGCGGTCTGCCGAGTTGGTCTTGACAACTGCAACGACCTTCTCCTCCGGGATCTCCATGTAGGTGGTACCGATGCGGTCGCCAGGCTTGTTAATCGGGATGGGCTGGCGGTTAGGTAGCTTGTCGATGCGGTAGATGTCGTGCATGCCCTCGAGGTTCTCGGACTGCCACTCGTTGATCTCAATGATGATCTTGTCTGCAGCCTCGACAAACTCGAGGTTATTGCCCACTGCGGAGGACGGCACAATATTGCCTTCCTCAGTAATGCGTACGGCCTCGATGATGGCTACCTGGAAGTCACCGTAGAAGCCCTCTTCTACCTGCTGGCCCAGGTGGGACAGGTGAATATCCTGGTAGAGCGCGGTGCCGTCGTTGAACTGCTTACGCAGCAGCGGGTCAGAGTTGTATGGGGAGCGGAAGTTAATAGCCTCTGCCTCTGCCAAAACTCCGTCGCAGTCAGGGGCGGTAGAAGCACCGGAGAAGAGGTCAATCTTGAACTCTTCGCCCTTTTCGTGCAGTGCCTTCGCCTTATCTGCAATGGCGGTAGGCAGGCCCTTGGGGTAACCTGCACCGGTGAAGCCGGAGATTCCTACGCGGTCACCATTGTTGACGTACTTCGCAGCCTCCTCTGCAGAAACTACGAGCTTCTCAAACGGGGCGTATGCGATTCTATCGGACAACTGTCATCCTCCTTCATATACGAGTAGACCGCTGTTACGGCCAACCCAATTTAGTTACACAGACCACAGTAGCGAAAATTAACGTTTTCGCCACCATCCTTTTGTGACTTTCACCCCAATAATGGGATTCCTCAGTGACCGCCACCTTCGTTTCAGTTGCTAAATTCTGCGGTTAACGAGCACAATTAGGGCGTGAATTTGCGCATTGGAAACTATGACCTCTCCTCCCCCGTCATCCTCGCCCCCATGGCGGGGGTAACCAACGTCGCCTTCCGCACGTTGTGCCGGGAACAGGAGCTGGCCCGCACCGGAACGGTGTCGGGCTTGTATGTCTGCGAGATGGTCACCGCGCGCGCCCTAGTGGAGCGCAACGAGAAAACCATGCACATGACCACCTTTGCCCCGGAGGAAGATCCGCGTTCCCTGCAGATTTATACGGTGGATCCGGAATACACCTATAAAGCAGCCAAGATCATCGTGGATGAGAATTTGGCTGACCACATCGACATGAACTTTGGCTGCCCCGTCCCCAAGGTAACCAGACGTGGCGGCGGTTCTGCCCTGCCTTATAAGCGCCGTCTCTTTGGCAATATCGTCTCCGCCGCCGTCAAGGCCACCGAGGGCACGAATATCCCCGTCACGGTGAAGATGCGCGTGGGCATTGATGACGAGCACCATACGCACCTCGACGCCGGGCGCATTGCCGTGGATTCCGGCGCCGCCGCCGTTACCTTGCACGGGCGCACGGCCGCGCAACGTTATTCCGGCAATGCTAGGTGGGATGAGATCGCCCGGCTCAAGGAGCACCTCGCGGACACCGGCGTTCCGGTGCTGGGCAATGGCGATATTTTCCGCGCCGATGACGCCCGCCGCATGATGGAGGCCACCGGCTGTGATGGCGTGCAGGTGGGCCGCGGCTGCCTGGGCCGGCCGTGGCTTTTCGCGGAGCTGGGCGCTGCCCTGCGCGGCGAATCCATCCCCGCGGAGCCCACCTTGGGCGAGGTCACCCAGGTTATCCTGCGCCACGCGGAGCTGCTCGCGCAGCACGAGGGTGAAGATCACGCATCCCGGGACATCCGCAAGCACATTGGCTGGTACCTGCGCGGCTTCCCCGTCGGCGGGCAGGTGCGTGCCGGCTTGGCCAAGGTGGATTCCTTAGACAGCTTGCGCGAATTGCTGGCTCCCTGGGCGGATTCTGACGCTTTGGCTGCCGATGCCGATGGTGCGCGCGGGCGCCAGGGCTCGCCCTCCAAGGTCGCGCTTCCCGATGGCTGGCTCGATGACCCCGAGGATGAATTCGTTCCGGTCGGCGCCGATATTTATAACTCCGGCGGCTAAAATCGCGCAGGTGTGACTCAGCAAGCATTCGCGCGGTTTGTGAGCTATCATTTTCTGCATGCGTACTGCCTACCGTGAGCATCTGGACAACTTCTCGCACGACCTCATCGTCATGTGCGATACCGTCCGCACCATCATGGATAAGGCCTCCCAGGCGCTGCTTGACCGCGCCCTAGAACCCGCGGAGGATGCACTCAGCCTCACCGAGGAACTCGATGACATCCGCTCACGCTGTTCAGAACGCGCGGTAAAGCTTTTGGCGCTGGAAAACCCCATGGCCCAGGACCTGCGCCAAGTGGTCTCTTCCATCTACATTGTCGAAGACCTCTTCCGCATGGGCCAGCTGGCCCAGCACATTGCCGATGCCGCGCGCCGCCGCCACCCAGAGGCCGTGGTACCCGCTGAATACCTCGGGTTCATGGAAGAGATGTTCCGCTTAACCCAGGAAATGGGCTCGGTGGTACACGATATTTTGGTCACCCCAGATGCCGAGCTATCCGTTAACTTGCGTTCCGATGATGATGCGGTGGACGATATTAACCACCACCTGCTGCGCATTCTCACGCAGCGCGAATGGGGCGGAACGGTGCGCGAGGCCGTAGAGACGGCGCAGATTACCCGCTACTACGAGCGCTACGCGGATCACTGCGTCTCCGTGGCTGGACGCATCATTTACTTTGCCACCGGCCTATTGCCGGAAGAGTTTGAAAAGAAGCTCCAAGAGGACCAAAAGGATGCCGAGTTCGAGGCCCGCATGAGCGAATTAGAGCGCCAATTCCGCCGCTAATAAACGCTAATAAAACTGCCAGAAGGGCGGTACCTCCCTGCGCTGGAGGTACCGCCCTTTTCGGACAATCAGAGTCTACTTTTAGCCGAAGCGGCCAGAGATGTAATCCTCGGTCTCCTTCTGGGAAGGGTTCTCAAAGATGCGGGTGGTTTCATCGAACTCCACCAGGTGGCCCGGCTTACCGGTAGCTTCTAGGGAGAAGAAGCCGGTCTTATCGGACACGCGGGCGGCCTGCTGCATGTTGTGGGTCACGATGACGATGGTGAAGTTTTCCTTCAGCTCGTGGATAAGGTCCTCCACGGCCAAGGTGGAAATCGGGTCCAGTGCGGAGCAGGGCTCGTCCATCAGCAGGACTTCTGGCTCCACGGCAATCGCGCGGGCGATGCACAGACGCTGCTGCTGACCACCGGAGAGGCCGCCGCCCGGCTTATCCAGGCGGTCCTTGACCTCGTCCCAGAGGTTAGCGCCGCGCAGGGACTGTTCGGCTACTTCCTTGAGCTTCTTCTTATTCTTTTCACCAGACAGCTTCAGGCCAGCAACCACGTTGTCCTCGATGGACATGGTGGGAAATGGGTTAGCCTTCTGGAATACCATGCCGATGGTATTGCGCACGGAAACTGGGTCGACCTTGGGCCCGTAGATATTGGTGCCATCGAGCAGGATCTCGCCCTTGACGGATGCACCAGGGATGACCTCGTGCATGCGGTTCAAGGTGCGCAGCACGGTGGACTTACCGCAGCCGGACGGGCCGATGAAGGCGGTCACGGCCTGTGCCGGGATCTGCATATTTACGTTCTGTACGGCGTGAAAATCGCCGTAGAAAATATCGACGTCATTGAGCTCGAGCTTAGACATTGTGGAGGTTTCTCCTCTAAAGGGGTGTATAAGTAGCGGAATCGTGTGCGGCTATTTCTTGACCGAGAACTTCGCGGAAATTACTCGCGCCGCAATATTGAGGATGGCGATGAGGATAACCAGCGTCAGCGCTGCGCCCCACAGCTTATCCAGCACGGCAGGCTGCGCGCCGGCCTTGTACATATCAAGCATCATCAGCGGCAGCGAAGACTGCGAGCCCTTAAACGCGTCCCAGTTGATGACCGAGGAGGAACCAACCAAGACCAGCACGGGGGAGGATTCACCCATCACACGGGCAATCGCCAGCATGATGCCGGTCACGATGCCGGACAGGGCTGTCGGCAGCACGATGCGTGCGATGGTCTTCCACTTGGGCACGCCGAGGGCATAGGAGGCTTCGCGCAGGTCCATGGGAACCACGCGCAGCATCTCTTCGGTATTGCGCACCACGATGGGGATCATCAATAGGACCAAGGACAGGGCGACGGCAAAGCCGGAACGTCCAAAGCCGAAGAGCGTGATCCACATGGCGAAGATGAACAGCGCGGCCACGATGGAGGGCACGCCGGACAGGATGTCCACCATGAAGGTGGTGATGCGGCCGAGCCAGCCACCCTTGGAGTATTCCACCAAGTAGATGGCGGTGAAGATACCGATCGGGATGGAGAGGATGGAAGCCAGGGCGGTTTGCACGAAGGTACCGACGATGGCGTGGGCGGCACCGCCGCCTTCGGCGCTATTCATCACGCCGCGCTGGGACAGCGTCCACCAGTCAGCGGAGAAAATCACGCCGCTACCGCGAGCAATGAGCTCCCACAGCACCCAGATCAGAGGGACCATCGCCAAAGCCATAGCGCCCCATACAACGACGGTGGCAATGCTATTGGCCGCCTTGCGGGAACCGGAGATTTCCAGGAAGGTTGCCCCACCAGCGGAGGCGGGCTTGTTATTTGTCGTAGTAGTCATTGTTGTCCTTCCTTACTTGCTCTTCACGATGGCGCGGGCAATGGCGTTGACGACAAACGTCAGCAAGAACAGCATCAAACCGGCGGCGATATAGGCACCGGCGCGCGTCTCGTTACCGAACTCGGCGGCCGCGAGGGCGATGGCCGTGGCGAAAGTGGTACCGCCATCGAAAAGCGAGAAGCGGAAGTCCACCAGGGGCGAGACCACCATGTACAGCGCCATGGTCTCACCCAGAGCGCGGCCCAAGCCCAGCATGGAGCCGGCGACGTAGCCGGACATGCCGAAGGGCAGGACGGTCATGCGGATGACTTCCCAGCGCGTAGCGCCCAGTGCCAAGGCGGACTCGATCTGGCCCGGAGGCGTTTGCACGAAGACCTCGCGGGCGGTGGCGGCGATAATCGGCAAAATCATCACGGCGAGCACGATGCCACCGGTGAAGAGGTTGCGGCCGGTAGCAAAGGCGGGCGAATTATCGTAATGAGTAAACAGGAAGAACCCACCGGCCCAGGACTCCATCCAGGTGTAGAAACTGGACAGGGCTGGGCCAAGGACCTGCCAACCCCACAGGCCGTAGACGATGGACGGCACTGCGGCCAGCATGTCCACCAAGAAACCCAGTGGCTTAACCAAGCGGGCCGGGGCGTAGTTGGACAAGAAGATGGCAATCGCAAGCGCGACTGGCATGGCCAGAATCAGCGCGAATACCGAGATGAGGACGGTGGTGCCGAACATGGTCGGGATACCGAACTTCATCGCAGAAGTATCGGTGGTCTCCCAGCGTTCACCGTGGGTGAAAAAGCCCAGTAGGCCATTCTCGTTCACGCTGAGCGCGGGGACGGCACGCCAGATGAGGAAGGCGGCAATCGCCGCGATCATCACGGTAATCAGCGTGGCAGAGGCCGTGGAGAGGAATTCGAAAATGCGGTCACCGGGGCGCTTGACGGAGCTACCGGAGCTGGAGGTAGCCAAGTCAGTCTCATTATCGCCACGGGTATGAGGCTGTTCGGCGCCAGAGACGGGAAGGGCCTCCGAGGTCGATGCCTGGGTGAGATTATTGTCTGCCATGAGACGTACTAATCCTTATTTGAAGTGAAACAAAGGGACATGCGATGTACATGCCTGCGCCCCCAAAGCGCGTCTCGAGGGCGGCAGTGGGGGCGGGCGGAATGTTATTTCGCGAGGTAAAGCGGGGTTTATGCGTTACTGCAGTGCGTCAACAGCGCTCTTCAGGCGGTCAAGGTGGTCACCCTTAACTGGGATGAAGCCCTGCTCTGCCAACTGGTCATCCTGGTGATCCAGAACGTCGTTGAAGAAGGTCTTGACCAGTTCAGCGGTCTCGTCATCGTAGCCAGCGGAGCAGACGATATTGTAGGTGGTCAGGATGAGCGGGTATGCACCCTCAACATCGGAAGCGAAGAGAGCCTTGGAGTCAACGACCATGTCGTTCTCAGAAGCGGTGTCCTTGAACTCCAGGTTCTCCAGTGCCTTGTTGACGGTGTCGTCATTCAGCTCAACCGGGCCGTTGCCAAAGTCGATCTTGGCCTTCTTGACGCCGTCAGCTTCCTTCTGGTCAGCGAAGCCGGCCTCAACGTAGGTGATAGCACCCTCAATGTTTGCTACCTGGTCAGCAACGCCGGAGGAACCGTTTGCACCCTCACCCACAGCGTCTGGGAACTGCTTGCCTTCGCCGTCCCAGTTACCGGTGGAGGCGCTCAGGAACTTCTGGAAGTTATCGGAGGTACCGGACTCGTCAGAACGGAAGATGACGTGGATGTCGGTGTCCGGCAGGTCTGCGCCCTCGTTGTCAGCGGCGATGGCCTCGTCATTCCACTTCTTGATCTCGCCCTTGAAGATCTTGGCAAGGGTATCGGTGGAGAGGTTGATCTCCTGGTCACCCAGGTTATAAGCAATAGCAACCGGGCCAATGGTGGAAGGCAGGTGCCATGCGTCGTTGCCATCGCAACGCTCCTTGGCAGCCTCAATCTGGCCGTCGTCTTCCTTCAACGGGGAGTCAGAACCAGCGAAGTCTGCCTGGCCGTTGATGAAAGCCTCAACACCCTTGCCGGAACCGGAAGCAGTGTAGGACAGGTTTGCGTCTGGGTTGTCCTCTGCGAAGGCGGTGCCGAAGTAGGACATGGCGTTCTGCTGGGAGGATGCGCCCTCACCAACAAGCTCGCCAGAGACGCCGCTGCCGTCGGAGGAACCCGAGGAGTCAGAGGAGGTGTCCTCAGAACAAGCTACGAGAGCGGTAGAGGTAGCGACCACGAGGCCGAAGATAGCGGCAGAGCGCTTGAAGTTGCGAATCACGGGAAAACCCTTTCCGGTGCAGATCAGAGATTGATTGTCCGAGGAAACCGCATCCCCATAAAAAAGGGGAACTTACATCCCACGTCCGCTCTTCGGAAGCGGGGTGCAGGTGCGCAGGTGCGGCTTTCTCACAATCAGTAAAGCTAACCGGAGGAATTAACCAGCAGGGTGCCGTGAGGTAAACAATTAATGAACAAGCTAGAAAGTTGACATAACCTTAATCACACTAGCCCCAGACGACATGCTCTTCATCAACGGAAAAGCCTAGGCGCTTGTAGGCCTTCAGTGCCGGTTCATTGTCCGCTTCCACGTACAAAATAACCCGCTGAGCTCCCTTTTCTACCATGCGGCGCAGGCCAATCTGCAGCAATGGTCCGCCTAATTTTTGGCCGCGGTACGCCTCCGCAAGGCCCACCACGTAGACCTCGCCAAAACCGGGATCTTCCTCCTCGTGCCACTTGGTCCAGTGGAAACCGGCCAGGGTCGGGTGCCCCTGCTCTTTCTCGTCCCAGAAGAACAAGACATCCCGGGGATCAAACCACTCGGCCTCCATGCCGCGGTGCAGGCGCTCTAAATCCCAGCCGCCTTGCTCTGGGTGCCAAGAAAAGGCCTCGTTATTAACGCGCAGCCACTCGCTTTCCACGGTGTCCTTGCCCCACTTGTCCACCGCCTCGCTGTAATTAGCGGCCTGCAGCGGCAGCTCGCCTACGTGCGCCGCGCTATCTAGATCGCTGCCATCGATGCCCATGACCACAAGGGTGCGGGTGACATTCAAGTCGCGGGATTCAGCCAAGGCTTGAGCCGGTTTGCCATTGCCATGTGCCCAGGTCTCGAGATTGGTGGTGGCGTTAGCGGTGGCATCGTAAAGCGCGGTGCCATAGCCCGTGCCGCGATAGTCTGGGGCAATAAAAAGTTCCGCGGTGGAATCCTCGCGACTCGATACGCCAATGGGTTCGCCGTCCAGCCAGGCAACCAAGTGCTTATGGTGCAGGCGCTCATCGCGCAGGCCGTTGAGGAATTGCTCCGAAAGCGGGGCGATACCATCGGCCTTTTCCGCGTGCGCTGCCAGTTCTTCCAGGCTGCCCGCCAGCTCTGGGGAGGCGGGGAGGTTTTCTTCGGTGATATTCATGGTGTCCATAATACGTAGGCTAAATTTGAAGGCGTGAGTGTAGTCAAAGTCGACCGGCGCATTGTCCACGTCCTCATCGTGGTGGGCGTGGTCTTTGCCGCATGGGTGGCCGATGCCTGCGTGGCCATGCATTCTGAGCACAAGATTGCCCAGGAGGTAAAGGAGAACTCGCGGCTGGAAAACTCCCCCCAGGTGTATATCGGCGGCACCCCGTACCTGTTGGCGGCAGGCTCTAAAGAAATCCCCTACTTGCAGGTCAAGGCGCTCGACGTGGAGGTTCCCAAGCTGGGCATGGTCAATGCCTCGACCGTGCTGCGCGATATCACCGTTACCCCTGAGCAGGTAGTAAACGGCGATATTGAAGGCGCGCCCGTATCCACATATTCGCGCGGCATTTCCCTGGACGGCGTGGCGTTAGGGCGCCTTCTGGGCATTACCGATCTCTCCATTGCCAACCCGGATGATATTTCGCCCTCCGGCGGCGTTTCTGCCGAGGCAGAGCTTACCGGCACCCTGCCCGGCGATAAGGAAAAGTCCACCGCGATGGTCACGCTGCGGCTAGTGGGCCCGGAGTTTCGCATGGAGGTCTACGGCACCGATGATCCGCGCCTCAAGGAGGCGTTTTCCCTCAACTTCGATACGCGCGAGCTCCCGCTGCCGGCGCAGGCCACGATGGTAAGGCTGCAGGGCGGAACCCTTTACTTTGAGGTCCAGCGCCGCAATATCAAGGTCCAGATGGCTCAGCTATCCCCGCTGGAAATCGAGGGTTCGGAGCAACGGGCCGTTGAAGAGGCCGAAAAGAAGGCGGCCGATACCGCCAATAAGGTAGGTCCTGCCCCAGATGAGGACGAATCCTAACGAAGGCGAATAAAGTCCCGCAGCACTTCCTGCACGGAGCGCTGGGCCACCTGCCGCCTGTCTTGCGGCGCGTAGACCTCGATGGCATCGGCCACAGAGGTCAGCGTCACGTGGCGGAAGGTCCCCTCGGATTCGCCATCGGCCTGGAAGCGCTGCGGGGAATGGCAATCGAGTTCGACGCGCTTGGCATCATCAAAGCCTAGGGTCTTCTCCTTCACCAGCCGCTTGAGCCAGCCGTGCTTATCGGCACCAAAGAGGTGCAGCAGGCCGATGACCCCACGCACGCCACTGAGCTTTTCCAGGCCGAAAAGCGCCAGCCCCTCATCAAAGGAATTGCGCGGGTTGGTCACCACCGGCAAGGGGCCCAAGAAAGTCCAGGGGTTGGTATTAGACGTAAACAAGAGTGGGAAATCCTTCTTATGAAGCGTCTGCCCCAAGCGGGATTCCGCGTGCACCGTGATCTGTGGCGGGTTGCGGCGAGCCCGCAACCAAGCCCGAATGGCCACGTTGAGGTAGCGCAACGGGGTGGCGGAAAAGCCTTGTTCACGGGCGCGGTCCACGCGCGCGAGGACGTCCGCATCCATGCCAAAACCGGCGTTGACGGCAAACCAGCGTTCGTTCCAGGTGCCCAGGTAAATGGTGCGGCGCAGATCGCGCTCTAGCATGCGGGCCAAAACGTGGGTGGCCTCGACCGGCGTATTGGGAAAGCCGAGGGCACGGACGAAGACATTCGCGGATCCGGTGGGGATGACGGCGAGCGCCGGCACCTCGTGCGGGCTGGGGATATCTTCACTGGCTGGGCCCAGCAGGCCATTGACAATCTCATTGACGGTGCCATCGCCGCCCACGGCAATGATGACATCATAATCATCCCTGGTTATCCCCCGAACGATGTCTTCTGCATGCCCTGGGTAATGGGTGAATTTCACCAATAGGTGCATGCCTTCTACGGCCCGCAGGGCGGGCACGATCTGGCGAAAGAGCCCGTTGGATTGCGAGGTCGAATTGGGATTGGAAATCATCAGCGCATGCACAACGGACCAGTCTAGTAGTTAAAGCACCCCCGGCACGACTAGGCTGGACGCCCATGAGCGAAAATAACGAGAATACCAATACCCCGAACGTCGAGACCGCCGCTGCGTCCCACCCGGAAAACACCTCCGGCGCGCTCAATGGCAATGATGCGGTCAATCAGGCCGCCGAGCAGTGGAAGGATGCGGCCAGCCACAATATCCCCGCCATCGAGCTTGGCGATGCCCCCGTTCCCGCCGATACCGCCAACCTGCGCCAGGGCCCGTCGCTGCACGATGGATTGCTAGGACTCCTCCCCCTCGTCGGCGTCTGGCAGGGCGAGGGCCAAGCCCACGACACCGATGGCAGCGAATACACCTTTGGTCAGCAGCTGGTCGTCGCCCACGACGGCGAGAATTACCTGACCTTTAGCTCGCGCACCTGGAAGATCGATACCGAGGGCAAGCCGCAGGGCCCGTCTACCCGCGAGACCGGTTTCTGGCGCATCTCCGCCAAGGATGAAATCGAGGTCACCTACACCTCTTCAACCGGCATCGTGGAAATCTTCTACGGCGAGCCCTTCAACGAGCGCGCTTGGCAGCTCGAATCCGCCTCCACCATGGTCACCGAGACCGGCCCGAAGAACCTGGGCCCCGGCAAGCGCATGTACGGACTCATGCCCAATAACAACCTGGGCTGGGTAGACGAGCGCATGGTCGATGGCGAGATGCGCCCCTATATGTCCGCCGAGCTCACCCGCATCGCAGGCTAAGCAGCTGGCTAGGCCCCTAGCGCGGCATCAATAAGCCCCCGGATTTCTTCCTCGTTATCCGGGGCTTTTAACGTTTTTTCATTCAGCTTGGTCACCCGCACCGCTACGCGCACGGAAGAGACCAACCACACCGAGTCGGATTTTTCTAAGTACTCCACCGTCAGCGGCTTGGCCTTGCAGCGATAGCCGCGATCCTGGGCGTAATCAAAGAGCGCTGCCTGCGTGGTGCCGGGCAAAATGCCGCGGCCGGCGGCAGTGCGCAGCTTCTTTCCCCGCACCGCCACCACGGTAGAGGTAGCGCCCTCTAAGATTTCGCCGGTATCCGGATCCGTCAGGATGAGATCATCGTACCCCTTGTCCTTGGCCATGCGCAGCATCGCCATCGTCGCGGCGTAGTTGAGCGTCTTGGCCGGTAGCTCTTCGGCCACGTGCCACAGGCGCGGGCTCGTCATGACGGTGACGCCGGTGGTGCGTTGGCGAAGCGGGGCATCGCCAAGCGGCTGCACCGTCACCCACGCTGTGGGCACGCCGGTCGAAGCCCGGCCGCGGGTATAGGTCCAGGTGCATTTGGCATCGGGAAGCTCGGCATCGGCGCCGCAATAATCCGCAATCGCCAGCCGGGTCGCCTCTTCCCACTTATCCATCGGCGGCTCCGGTAAGTCGAGCGCCCGCGCCGAATCGCGGAAGCGCTGCGCGTGGCGGGCAAGGTTGGCCGCCTTACCGTCGCGAACCAAAAGCGATTCAAAGATGCCATCGCCGCGGGTCACGGCGGCATCATCAGCATAGACCAGCGGCAGGGAGGGCGAATGCTTGCGCACCGACCCACCAAAAGGTTCCACGACGTAGATGACCGGCTCTTTTCGCGGGGAGGGTTTCATAGATTCGATTATGCCCTACCATCGGTAGATGTGAGTTATTCTTCGCCACTTCTTCAACGCGCCGGTGCCGCCGAGCACCAGGACGCGACTGTACTCGATGCCCAAGGTGTGGCCTGGCACTATGGCAATCCCCTCGGGGAACAGCGTGCGGCCGAGACCGAGACCATAGCCATCGACCGCTCGCAGCGCCGCGTGCTGCGCGTCAGCGGTGCTGATGCGCCGGGGTTTCTTAATAACCTGCTCTCGCAGAAGCTTGACGATGCCCCCTCCGGCTTCTCCGCCGGTGCCCTCGACCTGGATATCCAAGGCCACATTTTGCACCACATGGATATCACCCGCGCGGGCGAGGACTTCTACCTCGACCTGCCCGCCGCGCAGCTCGAGTCTGCCCAAGACTTTTTAACCAAGATGGTCTTTTGGTCTGAGGTCACGGTCGAAGAAGCAGATATCGCGATCGTGACATTGCTGGGTGAACCCGATATTCCCACCCCACCCACCGTAGTCTTTTCCCGCGAGGTGCAGTGGCCGGGAATCAGGCGCATTGACCTGGGCATTCCGCGCGAACAGTTGGTGGAATCCATGGCCGCCCTAGAGGCAGAGGGCGCGCGGCTTGCCGGGCTCATGGCCTTTACCGCCGAGCGCGTGCGCGCCCGCGAGCCGGAGCTCGCCGCAGATTTGGATAAGAAATCCATCCCGCACGAGGTTCCGCAGTGGATTAGCCGCAGCGATGCTAACCCCGCCCACGTACACCTGAATAAGGGCTGCTACCGCGGCCAGGAAACCGTGGCCCGCGTGGAGAACCTGGGCCGCTCTCCTCGCCTCTTGGTGCTCCTCCACTTGGACGGATCCGCGCCGGAGAGGCCGAATGTGGGCGATGACATTACATTCAATGGCCGTAAGGTAGGTCGCATTGGAACCATCGTGGATGACTGCGACTTCGGCCCCATCGCCTTGGGTCTAGTAAAGCGTTCTGCGCTGGATGCAGGCACATTGGAAATCGGCGATACCGCGGCGTCGATTGATGCATCCTCCATCCCCAAAGATGAGGGCCCCAAGGCCGGGCGCGAGGCGGTAAACCGGCTGCGCGGGCGGTAGATTTTCCACTCATCGGGGGGCCGGTGCGGAATTTTTTCGTCACACGCGCTATTGTGTCTTACAGGAAGATACACAATTGACAAGCCGATGGGGCGCCCAAGAATCCCTGGAGCGCCCTACTAGCCCAAGGGGGTCATGCACATGGGACGCGGACGCGCTAAGGCAAAGCAGACCAAAGTTGCACGCCAGCTCAAGTACAACTCACCCGAGATGGATATCGAGTCCCTTCAGCGGGAACTCGCTGCTCAGCAGGAGGGTGACTCCCACGACTACGAAGAGGATGATCCCTACGCCGAGTATGTCGACGAATGGGATGAGGACAACGACGACGAGCGCTAATCTTCCGCTCGCCGGATAAATCCACAGAAGGCCTTAGGTTTTTAACCTAAGGCCTTCCTCTTGTACCTAGAAGTTTGAGTGTTCACCCTGCATGATAACGCGCGGTTCTTCGCCGTCTGCTTCGCGGACGCTGCCCAGCTCCCACGCATCAATGTGGCGGGCGGTGAGCATGGCCAAGGCGCGGTCGCGGTCCTCCGGATTGACCACGGCAATCATGCCCACGCCCATGTTGAAGGTCTTTTCCATCTCCGCCAGCTCGACCTTGCCCATGGACGAGATGAGCTTAAAGATCTGGCCCGGATTCCACGTGGAGCGGTTGACCTCAGCGCTCAGGCCCTCTGGGATGACGCGCTCCAAGTTGCCGGCCAGCCCGCCGCCGGTGACGTGGCAGAAGGTGGATACGGAGCATTCCTGCGCCAGCGCCAGGCATTCCTTGGCGTAGATGCGGGTGGGTTCCAAAAGCTCTTCGCCTAACGGACGTCCGAGCTCTTCCACATAACCGTCTAGCGGCATGCCCGCCTGCTCCAGTAGGACGTGGCGCGCGAGCGAGTAGCCGTTGGAGTGCAGCCCGGACGAGCCCATGGCGATGAGCACATCGCCCTCGCGCACGTTGTCTGGGCCCAACACGCCATCGGCCTCAACCACGCCGACGGCGGTGGCGGAGACATCGTATTCATTCTCCCCCATCATGCCTGGGTGTTCCGCGGTCTCGCCGCCGAGCAGCGCAGCGCCTGCCTGCACGCAGCCCTCTGCGATGCCCTTGACCACCTCGGCCACCTTTTCCGGCACGACTTTGCCCACGGCGATGTAGTCCTGCAGGAATAGCGGCTCGGCGCCGCAGACGACTAAGTCATCGACGCACATCGCCACCAGATCGATGCCAATGGTGTCGTGCTTATCCATGGCCTGCGCAACGGCGAGCTTTGTGCCCACGCCATCGGAGCCGGCGGCGAGGATGGGTTCCTTGTAATCGCCCAGCTTGAATAGCCCCGCAAAGCCGCCGAGGCCGCCCATGACCTCCGGGCGGGTGGCGCGCTTGGCGTGTGGGGCAAATAGGCTTACCGCGCGGTCGCCTTCTTCGATATTGACGCCGGCTGCGGCGTAGGTGTTGTCACTCATGTTTTTGAAAGTTCCTTAGAAGTTTTTATTGGGTTCCGAGCAGGGTGCGCACGGCATCGGCATTGGGGTTTCCGGCGGGAAGGCCAAGGGGGTAATCGCCGGAGAAGCAGGCGGTGCACAGCTCAGAGCGAGGCTGCTCGGTGGCGGCGACCATTTCATCGATGGAGACAAAGCCCAAAGAGTCAGCGCCGATGGTCTCGCAGATGGTGGAGCAAATCTCTTCCGGGTCATCGGACGGACTGGCGTTGGCAATGAGCTCGCCGGGCGAAGCGAAGTCGATGCCGTAAAAGCACGGCCACTTCACCGGCGGGGAGGCAATCCGCACGTGGACCTCGGCGGCGCCGGCCTCGCGCAGCATGCGGATAAGCGCGTGCTGGGTATTGCCTCGCACGATGGAATCATCCACCACGACGAGCTTTTTGCCGTCGATGACCTCGCGCAACGGGTTGAGCTTTAGCCGGATACCCAGCTGGCGCAGGGTCTGCGTGGGCTGAATAAAGGTGCGGCCTACATACGCGTTTTTCACCAAGCCGTGGGCGAAGGTGATGCCGGATTCGCGGGCGTAGCCCACCGCGGCCGGGTTGCCGGATTCCGGTACGGGGATGACCAGGTCTGCATCCTCAACCGGGTATTCGCGGGCCAGGCGGCGGCCGATCTCCACGCGGGAGGCGTTGACGGAGCGGCCCTTGATATCGCTATCGGGGCGGGCCAAGTACACGTACTCGAAAACGCAGCTGCTGCGCTTGACAGGCGCGAAGTTTTCAGAGCGGATGCCGGCCTCATCGATGGCGACGAGCTCGCCCGGCTCGATTTCGCGAATAAATTGCGCGCCGCAGATATCCAGCGCGCAGGTTTCAGAGGCAACGACCCAGCCCTTGGCCAGCCGGCCCAGCACCAGCGGGCGCACGCCCTGCGGGTCGCGCGCGGCGTACATGGTGTGGCCATCAGTAAAGGTCAAGCAGAATGCGCCCTTCACCCGCGGTAGAAGCTCGCGGGCGGAATCGAAGACGGAGGTGGTGTCATCGACGCCATCGGCAAGCAGCATGGACAGACACATCGAGTCAGAAACCGATTCTTCGTGCGGCTTAATCAGGCCGCGCTCGACGGCCTCTGCGCGCAGCTCGAGGTAATTGACCAGGTTGCCGTTGTGGCCCAAGGCAATGTCCACGCCGGTCGAAGAGGTGGAAAACATCGGCTGCACATTGGACCATTCCTTGCCGCCGGCCGTGGAATAGCGCGTGTGGCCCACCGCGACATTGCCGGTTAAGGCAGAAAGTGTCGATTCATCGAAAATATTGGCCACCAGGCCCATGTCTTTGAAGACGACGATGCGGTCATCATCGCCCACCGCAATTCCGGCGGCTTCTTGACCGCGGTGCTGGAGAGCAAAAAGGCCAAAGTAGGTAAGTTTGGAGACTTCTTCCCCGGGAGCCCAGACGCCAAAGACGCCACACTCTTCGCGGGGTTCCTCCTCGTTACGATCGTCAAGGTCAGTGATACTAGGAGTATGTACTTCTACCACGGCGTTTATATTAGCGCGTTGGGCCGTCGAAAACTAACGGAATGATGGGCAGCCACTGCGCAATCTCCCCTGAACGCGACCCGGAAGCATCGACGCGACCTGTGTTTTTGACCTCGTCCCAGTCCGTAACACCGGTGGCCAAACGCAGCCAAGTCTCCGCATCCATTTCCACCACATTGGGTGGGGTGCCGCGCGTGTGACGAGGGCCTTCAATGCACTGCACCGCAACAAATGGGGGTACGCGCAGCTCCACTGAGTGCCCCGGCGCGTCGGCCTCGAGGGTGCGGGCGGTGCGACGGACGGCATCGGCAAGCAGGGCCCTGCCTGGCTTTTGTTGCCCGTCCGGGTCCTGAATCCAATCCTTGATGGCGATGACTGCCGCGCGCGTGGCGGCGGGATCTACGGGTTTAGGCATAGCCACAGCATAGCTACTGTTATCTTATTGTTTATGTCACCTACTGACGCTGCTGCGGAAACCCAAAAGTCCCCTACCCTGACGCTGCGCTTTATGGCATCGCCAACCGATGTCACCATGGCCGGCGCCCCCGGCATCAACGGCGGGCGCGTGCTGGAGTGGATCGATAAGGCCGCCTACGCCTGCGCCGTACAGTGGTCCGGGCAGTACTGCGTGACCGCCTATGTGGGCCATATCCACTTCACCCGGCCCATTCCCTCCGGGCACATCGTGGAGGTGCGCTCGCGCATCGCGATGACCGGCCGGTCTTCCATGCACATCATCAACGAGGTGCTTTCTGCCGATCCCCGCGAGGGCATTTTTACCCGCGCCTGCGATTGCCTGGTCATCTTCGTGGCCAAGGACCCCGAAAGCGATAAGACCACCCCGGTTCCCACCTTCGTACCGGATACCGATGAGCACCTGCGCGTGGCCGAGGCCGCGAAATCCCGCATCGAGCTGCGCAAGGCCATCGAGCTGGAGATGGACAAGCAGACCTACGATGGGCCTTCCGATGCCCCACGCATGGTCAACCGCTTCCTGGCCAAGCCCACCGACGTCAACTGGGGCGGCAAGGTGCACGGCGGCACCGCGATGCAGTGGATCGATGAGGCTGGCACCGCCTGCACCATGGAGTGGTCCGGCGAGCGCACCGTCGCCGTCTATGCCGGTGGCATCCGCTTTTATAAGCCCATTTCCATCGGCGATCTCATTGAGGTCGATGCCCGCATGATGCGCACGGACCGCCGCTCCATGCAGATGTCCATCCACGTCCGCGCCGGCGATCCCCGCGGCGGCCGCGATAACCTCAAGACCGCCATTCACGCCACCGTGGCCTACATTGCCCTGGACCGCGACGGGCAGCCGCTGACCGCGCGCACCTTTACCCCACAGACGGAAGAAGACATCCGCTTGGCCGAGCATGCCAATATCTTGCGCGAGCTGCGCGGCGAATATTCCCCGAAGCCACTCATCGTGGCGCCGCACTACCAACACGTGGATTAAATTTTCAGCACATTTTCTTTTGCGCAGTACTTCTGCCCTAGCGTGGTATTAAATAGGTAACAGAAACCACGCTAGAGAAATGAGTTGAGATGTCTAACCCACGCCTGCGCCGCAGGATGCAGTACTCCGCCGCATTAGTTGCCTCCGCAGTGCTGCTGGCCTCCTGCCAGAACCCGGCCAACCAGGAGGATAAAGATGAGGCTTCGGCTACGCCGACGACTACCTCTTCTTCTACTTCCGCGGAAAAGACCTCAGAAGCATCTTCCACGGCATCGAGTTCTAGTTCCGCAACCAGCTCCAACAGCGCCAGCAGCTCCGCCACAAGCTCTTCCACCACTTCCGCCAAGCCGAGCGGCTCCCATGCCAAGCAGCGCTCCGAAATCGAGGGGCATGTGGTGGTGCTTTCTACCGGCGGCACCATTGCCAGCGCCCACGATGACAAGGGCGCGGTGGTGCCCACCGTCAAGGGCTCTGACTTGGTGGACCCGCTGTACTCCGAGTTCAACAAAGACAAGTTGGAACTTGAGGTCAAAGACATTGCCAACCTGGATTCTTCCGCGATGACCTTGGCCGATACCGATAAAATCATCACCGCCGTACAAGAGCAGCTAGAGCGCGATGACGTCGATGGCGTAATCGTCACCCACGGCACCGATTCCATGGAAGAAACCGCCATTGCGCTCGATACTTTCCACGACAGCGATAAACCCGTCGTACTCACCGGCGCAATGCGCCCGTTCGATGACGATGATCCAGACGGCCCAGAAAACCTCGCTACCGCGGTAGAGACTGTCACCAACCCGGACTATGCCGGCCACGGCGCATTCATCGCCTTTGGCGGCAAGGTTATCCCCGCCCGCGGCGCGTTCAAATCTGATACGGAAAAGGCCGATGGCTTTGCTACCAACAGCCAGGAGAAATTCCCAGAACGCCCCGATCCGCTGAAGTACGCTCCGCTTGGCGATGTCCGCGTGGACATCATCGCCGCCTACCCCGGCGCCCCAGCGGATCTCATTGAGCGATCCTTGGCCAAGGGCGCACAGGCCATCGTCATTGAGGGCATGGGTTCAGGAAATATCGGCCCCGATCTGGCTAATGCCGCCGTGGAAGCCGCCAAGTCCGTTCCCGTCGTGCTTACTACCCGCGTGGATCACGGGCCCGTTGAGGGCATCTACGGCGGCGCCGGTGGCGGTGCCACGCTTGCCGATGCCGGCGTCATCCCCTCCGGCAACCTCCGCGCACCCCAAGCCCGCATGCTGCTCGCAGCCGCAGTTGCCACGGGAACGGATGCACAAAAGCTCTTTCCCACTGCAAAATGAGGCCGTATACTTTAACGCGAAACTGAAAGGAGGAAAGCATGGCTGAAATTTTTGACGTTGGGCAGTACATAACTGAACGCATTCCCAATGTGGACAAGCTCAAGCTGTACAAGCTGTGCTACTTCTCCCAAGGCTGGCATCTGGCGTGGACGGGCCGACCGTTATTCCAAGCGGAGTTTCAAGCGTGGCGACATGGCCCTGTTTCCCGCGAACTGCGCACTCAAACCTGGCAGGTAGCAGGGACCAAAGAGCCCTGGCCGGTCCCCTATGTTCCCGGTGGCCTGTCCGACAATCTCAGCACATACGAACGTGCAGTAGTAGATAGCATCATCGCGTTTTACGGCGGAGTTGAATCGACCCGGCTTTCTGACTTGAGTCATGGCCTTGCCTGGAACGAGCTCCTCCAAGAGTTCTCCCAGGCGATGATCTCCGGCGAGCCCACCCCGCGACCTCCGCTACAACCAGCAGAAGTTCTTTTGCCTAATGTTGACCTCAACGGGGATGTGGATGAAGTTTTAGCCACACCACAGGCCAAGGAAATCGAACAAGACTGGTGGGAGACTTTCCGGATTCTCGCTGACCGTTAACCAGACGGATTTGCGGCAAGGATTGATCATCCTGGCGCATGCCGCCCTGTTCAATAACACGGCAATTACGGTCTAGGCAGCGCCAACGACCACTTGCCATACCGCCACGAGGTGCACCACTGCCGCCGCGATGGTCGCGGTGTGGAAGTGCTCGTGATAGCCGTAGTAGCGCGCATTGCGCCCAGGCCACTTAAAGCCATAGACCAGCGCACCTACGGAGTAAACCACGCCGCCGGCCAGCAATAGCCAGACCACTGCTGCGCCGGCATCACTCCACAGCGTGGGTAGTAGCGGCAGCACCAACCAGCCCAGCGCTAGGTACACCACAACATCGAGCCACCGCGGGTGCTCAATCCACACTAGGTTCAAAATCACGCCCAAGATCGCGCCCGCCCACGCAATGGCGAGCATCCATGCTGCCTGCGCTGGGGATAACGCAATCAAACACAACGGGGTGTATGTGGCGGCAATGAATACCGCAATCGTGGCGTGGTCCGCCCGCCGCCACCATTGCACCGCTCGGGGGCTAGGCCACGGATAGCGGTGGTACAGCGCCGAGACGCCAAAAAGCCCTACCAATCCTAGGCCATAGACGGTAACGCCTAGCCCCTGCCACCAGTGCAGCGTCATCCACGCATACGTGATGAGCACGGTGGAGGCGATTACCGATAGCAACGCCGCCAGCGCATGACCCCATCCACGGGTCAGCGGCCGCTCGCCGCGATCCGCCATCCAATAGGTGCGCTGCACCAAGCCTTCTTTCAAGGGATGCTCCCCCGCCTCTTTTGTTCCTTCAGCATGTATCTGAGCCACAGCGATACTTCTTTCTCCCACCAGAGCTAAGTTACGTTACCGTAAGTCTACTGAGGGGAGTAAAGAGCTTCAAGGAAAAGGAGAATCTAATCCTTTTCGCCAGAATCCATCCCATCTACGAGCCACATGGTTTCCATTAACGCATGGGTAAAGCCCGATCTCCATCATCGACCCTTGTAGGAGTATATTTATTCATTGGAATTCCGTTCGGATTGCGCAGTCTCCCACGAGCATGAGGAAGCAAATAACCTGAAATGTTAAAAGTTCGGAATGACATGAAAATTCCTCCGCTAGGGCCTGCCTGGGCGGGAGCACTCATGGGACTATCGATCTCCTCATCCCTCATCGATACGCACTTAAGCCCGGTGATTGGGCGCCTCCCTGCCGAAATCATGCTCGGCGTGGCGACTCTTGTCTTCTTGGCGCTCACGGCGGGATTCATTAAGTACCGAAATCCAGGTTTTCATTCCGACGACATGCCTGCATGGGGCATGGTTTCCATGGGCATCCTTGCCTTGGGCAGCGCCTACTCCCTCATCTTTGATGCCTGGTCAATTCACGCTGTGTGTTGGGCCGTGGGAACCGTCCTCAGCGTGATTACCTGCTTAAAGTATGTAAAGTATCTTCTCTTCAATCATCCCACTAATCCCGCCTTTGCCTTAGGGCTTCCGCTGGTGGCACCTATGGTTTCCGCCACTGCTTCGGCACAGCTGGCAACGCACGCTGGCGAGTGGAGCTCGGTCATCCACGGCATCGGCGTGTTCTGCTTCGTCTTGGCTTGGGTTACGGGAATGCCGATATTCGCCTTCGTTTACCGGCGTACCTTCCCCAAGGTTCCCATTAACTTCGCCGCCACCGCTTGGATTCCACTGGGGTTGGTCGGCCAGTCCACCGCGGCAGCACAGCTACTCGCCGGTGACCAATGGCATTTCCGCGCCATGATCTATGGTGTAGTGATGCTGAGCTTCGGCGTGCCGCTGTCGGTCTATGCCATCGCCAAGCATTGGGGTACCGCTCTTGGAAACACCCCAATGTCTTTTAACCCCAGCTGGTGGGCCAGCACCTTCCCCGTGGGCACCTGCTGCCTCGACACTCACACCCTGTCCACGCAGCCCGCGGCGCTGGCGTGGGGCCTGGGCTGGATGGATACTGTCAGCGCCGCCTTGCTTGTTTTGCTTCTCCTCCACGTCACTTGGGCTGCTTTTGGAGCCGTCAAAACCGCTTCCGAGCACTTCAAGGTCAGTCAAGTAAGCCACGCATAACCCCAGGGGTTTCGGGAGCCTAAGAAGCTTGCGGATCGTGCTCGGCGAAGAATTGGGGCATCGCCTGGAGCAAGTGCTGATTCCACACTCCATGGGCGCTGAGGGCGGATGCGTGGTCAGCGTGAGGACGCACGTACTCGCTCAGGTCGATGTTCTTTTCATGCGCTATGCGGCGAAAGTCGTCATAGCTTTCCGGCGGGACGAGGCGATCGTTGTCACTGCGGACAATCTTGATGGGCGGCATGTCCGAAGTAAGGTGCGTAGCCGAGGTAACGAAATCCGCGCGGTCTGGATATTCCTCCGGCGTTCCACCCAGGTATTTCTGCACGGTATCGCGGGAACCCTGCGCGGCATAGGGATCGTCAGAATCATAGATGTGGCGGACATCGAGGGCCGGTGAATCCACATACACGGCGCGGGGAACGGCCGGCGTGCCGGGGCAATCGGCGGAAGGCAGCTGGTTGGGGCGCGCGGCGGCATCGGCAGTCGCATTCAGCACCAACTGGCCGCCGGCGGATTCGCCGTACATAAAGAAGCGCTCCGGGTCGCCGTCATAATCCACTGCGTGGGCGTGGGCCCAATTCATCGCGCATCCCACCTGCCCCGCTGACACCTTCCACGTGGGCTGATCCCAGCTGGACAGCGTGTAATCGATGGATAATACGAGGTAGCCGCGTTGCGCCATCTGCCGCATATTGAACGCCTGGGAGTGCTTGTTCATCTGATCCCAGCCGCCGCCGTGGACATACATCATCACCGGGTGGGTGCCGCCATCATTGGGCCTATAAATATCCATGTCCAAGTCCTCGCCATGGAAAGAATCGTAGGCCACCGTGTGATCAGGGCCCTCGTCGGTGCTTTCCACACCAGCCCAACTAAACGCGGCGCTAATATCCACGTCGGTCCCCTGCTCCTTCGCGGCATGAATCTGCGTCCCAAAGAGCGCTATGCCTGCAATGAGGGCAACCGCCGCAAACGCGCCTGGCACGTAGAAGCTGCGGGAGCCGAACCTTCCAAGCGCCGCAAGGACCAGAAGAATAAGGGAAAAGATAACAACCGGACCGACATACTACGGGCCGATGAGCGCACCCGCGCCCCAATAGGGAATATGCGGCGTAAACGGCGCCACCGCAAGCCACAGTGCGAGGAAAGCGACAAGCGCAAGCGGGACGGACAGCAACCGGGCAACGATCTTCATACCGGCAACGTTAGTCCTCGTTTCTGGGAATTCGTGGTGGTGATTGCAGCTCCAGTGGGCGCATTTTCTTCTATGCCGTTTCACTGCACTCTGCGGCTAACGAGAGTCTCTAAAACTCCTTGTCTCCACACCAGTGCCCGCGCTGATGAAGAAGCGATCTCGGAACTCTTCATTATCTTCGTCAGCCCCTGCTTCTTCCCAACACGCAGCCAAAAGATCGTTACCAGAATTGAATCCATAAGCTGCTGACACTGGGTTCAGCCGCTTTGCCAAGCTCTTTAATCGAACGCCTTCTTTTCGCAAGGAGTCCACGACGAGAGTCGCCAAATAATTGAATTCCATTATTTGGGAGGCCAAGTCCTCCACCGTCTTTTCTACTGAGGTTACGGGCAATCCGTCGATATTTTCTATATCCCCGACTTCTATCTCTCGATCGTCATAAATGTGGATATCATTCTGACTGGTTTGTTTCCGCAAAGAAGCCGAGAAAGTCTGTGTATTCGGAATCAAATCACCAATGCTATGGATAAGTGCTGCGGACTCATGAGACACAACGATCTTATTGTCGGCTTCTATACGTTCTACCGCAAATAGATTTGGTTCAAGGGATATCCAAGCTTCCCTGACATCCGTTAATGGACCAAGCTGAACTGAGGGAAGAAGGTAGATGCCCCTGCGTGCGCGCGTTAGGATCTCGCTCCCTGCCAAGCGATTTATGTGGAGGCGAGAAATACCTTCGCGTTGAGCCTGAGCCGTAGTGATAATGCCCCACTGATTTGCCGCTAAGGATTCTAGCCACGCCAGAATTTCTACAGCTTTCATTTCGGCACCGAACCCCTCTACCCTTGGCCTCTTTCTTTACTTGTATCAACCAGAGGGATACAAGTAAAGACGGATTGAGTACCTACGTTGCACAGGCTTGAAAGCAAAAAGCCCGGCTTAAAGCCAGGCTTGAGCTAGGCGATGCTAGAGGCCGGCTTACCCCACAACAGAATTAGCGCCCACGACGGCGTAGCCGAAGAGCTCACGCAAGGTGGAGAACCATGCCTCAACCAGCTGGGAGATGGCCACGGATTCGCTGCCTAAGGAAAGCGCCTCGGTTTCAGAAGTCTCACCCACGATGGCCGCGATGGAGGCATCCTCGTCCACGGCGGAGAGATCGAGGCCGAGGCCGGCAGCATCGGCAAGCGCATTCAGCACCAACTGCCCGCCGTGGATATACACCATCACTGAGTGGGTGCCACCATCATCGGGCGGATAGCAGCCGGGCAGCGATCTTCAAGTCCTCGGTTCCGGAGGTGCGTGGTAGCGGATTTAGTGGAGAAAAGCCGCCTACTAACTCGCCTTTTTGAAGGAAAGGCGGCGGTCCCGCAGAGGCAGGGCGTCCTTCCGGCTTAACTCCGCGATACACAGTGCGATGACAAAACCCACCAAGACGATCAACGAGGACCACGACAACCACATATCAGAATCTGCCTTGGCCAGTGGTGGGAAGAAGAAGAGCCCCAAGACCGGCACAACATAAATGATGCGATTCTGCCCGCGGGCCAGAACGCCTAGCAGTGGCAATACGGCACACAAGACGTAATGGTCCCACAAGATATTGGCGGTAGCCGTAAGAACCGTAAAGATGCCGACGGCAGCAATGCGCCACGGCTCCTGTGACCGCAAAGCGGTAACAATAACCAGCGCAATCAATGCCAGGGCTACAAAAGGCGGAATAAGGCTGGCAACCAGTGAAGGATCATGGACGATGGTGACAAGAATGCTGTCATCTTCAACGCGGTTGGTGCTCAATTGGGAAGCAATCGATCCGTTGACAGGAGCGACCATTATTGCCGCCTTGATGTCCTGAAGGGTATCCCACCAAGAGGTAAACACGTCCCAGCCAGAAACGACGATTGAGTAGAGTACAGCAACGGCTCCTGTCCCGAGTGCTACCAATCCCGCTTTCCGCGCCCGCGGGAAAACCACGCAGATGAGCACGAGAATAATGGGGGTTAGCTTCACTGCAGATACAAGCCCTAGTGCAATTCCCGCGCGCACTGGGTGCACGCGAGCAGCAGCAAGGCCGTAGGCAACTCCCGCAAAAATCAGCGGGCTCGTCTGGCCAAGTAGCAACGATGATTGAAAAGCTACCGATGCCCAGCCCAAGAGGATTCCAAAAAGCAAGGCCATGGTTGGTATCTCTTCTTCAAACCACAAGAACCAGGCGGAGACTATCAGCACCACCAACGCCCAACCGGAAGCAATCGCGAGTAAAATCACGGAGACATCAAAACTCATGACCCGCACGACCAGGCTCATCACATCCGCGAGAAATGGGACGTGAACATAAGGGTGCGGGAACTCAGTGACATCAGAGTGGGCGATGGTGTCTAACCACACATCACCACGTGGCAGTGCGAAATCGCGTTCATCGATTCTATATAGATGCTCCCGATTTCCATCGCGAACGAGCAATCCAGCAATCCATAGCGCACCCCAGTCACCGTAATTCAGTTTTCCGGCAGAAATTGCGGCAACCACGAGGCCAAACACCAGCCCAATACAATGGTGGTACCACCGCAGCACTGTTGATGCGGGCGCGGAGGCTTGATGGCGGGAATGCGCGCTCATGGGACTCCTAATATAAAAATTTCGATTCGAGACAGAGAGAAAGGGCGATGCTCATTGGGCAACGGCCCCGATCACCGAAGATAGTCTAAATGCTCCTCAAGCCCGGCCAAAGCCGGGCTTGAGCTAAGCGGTGACAGGGGCTGGCTTACTCCACAACGGAGTTGGCACCCACGGCGTGACCGAAGAGGTCAGGCAAGGTGGCAGACCATGCCTCAACCAGCTGGGAGATGGCCACGGATTCGCCGCCCAGGGTAAGGGCACCGGTTTCGGTGGTCTCGCCCACGATGGCCGCGGGGATGCCGAGCTCTGCCGCACGGGCAAGCACCTTATCGGCGCGGTCAGCGGTGGTGGCCACGAGCGCGCGGGAAGCGGACTCGGAGAAGGCCGCGGTGAAGGCGTCCTCGTGCACGGCGGTGAGATCGAGGTCGAGGCCGAGGCCGGCGGCATCGGCAAGCGCACCGGCGCGCTTGGCCATCTCAAAGGCGGCGACGGCTAGGCCGCCTTCAGAGACATCGTGTGCGGCGGTAAGCAGATCGTTGCCGTGGAAGAAGCCCGCGAGGCGCTTCTCATTGGCCATGTCCACCTGGGGTGGCAGGCCGTTGAGGCTGTCCTTGTCGGCGCCCTCGGCGCTCACCAGCTGCCAGATGGAACCGCCGAACTCATCCTTGGTCTCGCCCAAGGCGATGAGGACTTCCTTCTCATTGACGGTGCCCAGGTTATTGCCAATGGCCTGGTGCACATCGTCGATAACGCCAAGCACGCCTACGACCGGGGTGGGCAGGATGGGCTCGGAGCCGGTCTGGTTGTAGAAGGAGACGTTGCCGCCGGAGACGGGGATGGACAGTTCCACGGCGGCATCGGCAAGCCCATGCACGGATTCGCGGAATTGCCACATCACGTCCGGGTTTTCCGGCGAACCGTAGTTCAGGCAATTGGTAATCGCGACGGGCTTGGCGCCGGTGACCGCGACGTTGCGGTAGGCCTCCGCCAGGGCCAAGCGCGCGCCCATGTTCGGGTCCAGCTTGGTGTAGCGGCCAGAAGCATCGGCGGAAACGGCGACGCCGCGGCCGGTCTCCTCATCGATGCGCAGCACGCCCGCGTCCGCGTGATGGGACTGGACGGTATTGCCGCGCACGTAGCGGTCGTACTGATTCATGATGAAATCGCGCGAGCACAGCGAAGGCGAAGAGACGAGCTTCTGCAGGGATTCCACCAGGCCGCGCTTGTCCGTGCCCTGGTATTTCTGCAGCTCATCCTGCCACTCGGGGCGGGCGTAAGGGCGCTCGTAGACGGGCGCTTCATCCGCGATGGTGCCAGCCGGCGCATCGACCACGACCTCGCCCTGGTGGCGGATGACCAGGTGGTCACCCTCAGTAACCTCACCGATTTCGGCGCAGGTGACCTCCCAATGCTCACAGATTTCGCGGAACTTCTCCACGTTTTCCGGTGCCACGACGGCGCACATGCGCTCCTGGGACTCGGAGGCGAGGATTTCCGCGGCGGTCATGTTTTCCGCGCGCAGCGGCACGGCATCGAGGTTGACCTCCATGCCGCCATCGCCGGACGCGGCCAGCTCAGAGGTGGCACACGCCAGGCCGGCACCGCCCAAGTCCTGGATGCCCACCACAACACCGGCGTGGTAGAGGTCCAGGCAGCATTCGATAAGCACCTTTTCCGCGAAGGGGTCGCCCACCTGCACGGCAGGAAGCTTGCGCTCCGCGCCGTCTTCAAAGGTATCGGAGGCCAGTACGGATACGCCGCCGATGCCATCCAGGCCGGTGCGGGAACCGAAGAGCATGACCTTATTGCCAGTGCCGGAGGCGAAGGCGAGCTTGAGGTCATCGACCTTGAGCGTGCCCACACACAGGGCGTTGACCAGAGGGTTACCGGCATAAGTCTCGTCAAAGACGGTTTCGCCACCAATATTGGGCAGACCCAAAGAATTGCCATAGCCGCCCACGCCGGAGACGACGCCGGGTAGCACGCGCTTGGTATCGGGGGCATCGGCAGGCCCAAAGCGCAGCTGATCCATCACGGCAATCGGGCGCGCACCCATGGCCATGATGTCGCGGACGATGCCGCCCACGCCGGTGGCCGCGCCTTGGTAGGGCTCCACGTAGGAGGGGTGGTTGTGCGATTCCACGCGGAAGGTCACCGCATTGCCATCGCCGATGTCCACCACGCCGGCGTTTTCACCAATGCCGGCGAGGATCTTCTCCCCCATCTCCTCCGTCATGGTCTCACCAAAGTAGCGCAGGTGCGTCTTGGAGGACTTATAGGAGCAGTGCTCGGACCACATCACGGAGTACATGGTCAGCTCCGCGTCGGTGGGGCGCCGGCCCAGAATATCGTGGATGCGCTGGTATTCGTCATCCTTCAGGCCGAGCTCAACGTACGGCTGCTGCTCATCCGGGGTGGACTGCGCCTTGTCTACGGTGTCATTAGAAACGGTCATGTAGGTGGCCTCCTTAAACCGCCGGCGCTTCCGCGACGGCCTTGATGGCGGATACGAATAGTCCCAATCCGTCGGTGGATGGGCCGGTCAGCGGGTCAATGGCGTGCTCGGGGTGCGGCATGAGGCCCACAATCCGGCCGGTCTCATCGCTTACCCCAGCAATGCCATTGATGGAGCCGTTGTAATTATCGGTATAGCGGAAGACCACGCGGCCTTCGCCCTCGATGCGGGCGATATCGTCATCGCCTGCTTGGAAGCGGCCCTCACCGTGCTTGGCGGGCACCAAAATCTTTTGACCCTTTTCAAACTCGCTGGTCCAGGCCGTGGTGGAGTGCTCCACCTCCAGGTAAGTATCGGTGCAATGAAAATGCAGGCCCTTATTCCGGGTCAATGCGCCCGGTAAGAGGCCTGCTTCAGTCAAGATTTGGAAACCATTGCAAATGCCGAGCACCGGCATTCCCGCCTTGGCGCGGTCGATGACGCTGCGCATGACGGGGGCGAGCGCCGAAATAGCGCCCGAGCGCAGGTAGTCACCATAGGAAAAACCGCCCGGCACGACTACCGCGTCCACGCCGTGCAGATCAGCATCTGCGTGCCAGAGGTTAATGACCTCGGCGCCGGCGGTGCGGGCCGCGCGGGCGGCATCCACATCATCCAGGGTGCCGGGGAAGGTGATTACTCCGATTTTTGCGGTCACTTACTTGACCTCCAGCTGCGTAACCTCGTAGTCCTCGATGACGGTATTAGCCAGCAGCGTTTCTGCCACCTTATCCAGTTCCTCTGCGGTAACGGAATCATCTACCTCGAGTTCGAAGCGCTTTCCTTGGCGCACATCGCTGACACCGGATACTCCGATGCGACCCAATGCGCGGACGACAGCTTGGCCCTGCGGATCCAGAATTTCCGCCTTGGGCATGACATTGACAACTACACGAGCCATGAAATTTTTGCCTTACTGTATGGGGCTTAGGTCTGCCCGATTCAGTGTAGTCATACCCCCGCCCAATCCCTAGATATACCCCCACTGCAGGGTTTTCACCCCGGTAATGCAAACTCCGCGTAAATTACGACCAACAGGAAAACGAATTTTGCGCGGCACCCAGGTTTCACCGCCTGCTCGCGCACAACCCACCGATTGCGACCCTGGGTACACCGATTGTTCAGCGAGTAAAAATATAAGGCGTCCATGACAACTTTCTCTATGATTAAGGTGACTTCTATGGCTCTTCGCCGCCTTGGCAGGGTAGCCCTCGCTGCCAGTTTCTCCACCCTCTCCCTATCCGTCGCGGTGCCTACCGCCTTGGCCGCCCCGGATAATTCCACCGCGGTCATCTCTGAGGTCTACGGCGGTGGCGGAAATAAGGGTGCGAGCTTTTCCAATGATTTCATCGAGCTTTATAACCCCACCGATGCTGCAATCGATCTCACCGGCTGGTCCGTGGAGTACTTCGCCTCCAACGGCAATAGCGGCGGAAAGATAACCCTGTCTGGCACCATTGCTCCCCACGGTTACTACCTGGTGCAGGGTGCGGCCGGCAATGGCCAGGCCCAGGCTCTTCCCACCCCGGATGCGCAAGGCAAGGTCAATATGTCCGGCACGAAGGGCTCGGTGCAGCTTGCCGATGCCACCGGCAACACCATTGACCTAGTAGGTTACGGCGCCGCCTCCAAGTCTGAAGGAGCTGCCACCGGCTCGCTGTCTAATGACACCTCTGCTTCCCGCAACGCGGCGGGCGCCGATACCGATGACAACTCCGCAGACTTCACCATCGGTGCACCGTCTCCTACCAACTCTGGCAACGAGTCCCCGGCCCCGCAGCCGGGTGGCTCCGATAATTCCGCAGGTTCTGAGAATCTTCCCGCGCCCGAAGGCATAACCCCGATTGCGGAAATCCAAGGCCCCGGCGATACCTCCCCGCTCGAGGGCCAAAACGTTGCTACCCAGGGCGTTGTCACCGGCGTGTGGAGCGAGGGCGGGCTCAACGGCTTTACCATCCAGACCGGCGGCACCGGCAAAGAAGCCACCGATGCCTCCCAGGCGCTATTTGTCCACATGGGTAAAAAGGGCGCCGATAAATACCCCAGCATCGGTGATTCCGTAGAGGTCACCGGCCAGGTTTCCGAGTATTACGGCGCCACCCAGGTCAGCGCTTCTTCCCTCAAGCAGCTCGATACCGCGCTGGAGGAGGTCACCCCGCTCGCCGTGGATGAGCTGCCCCAGGGCGACAGCGCCCGCGAGTCCTTTGAGCACATGCTCATCCAGCCCGGCACGCACACCGTGACCAATAACTACTCGCTCAACCAATACGGCGAGGTCGGCCTCGCCCCGGGCGATGAGGCCTTCCGCCAGCCTTCCGATGTCCACTCCCCTTCCACCGACCCCAATTCCGATCTGCAAAAACTGGCCAAGGACAACGCGGAAAAGCTCGTTACCTTAGATAATGGCCGCACCCGCGATTATTTAAGGACCGATAAGGACACCCCACTGCCCTATATCGCCCAAGATGGCGGCAAGACCATCAAGTCCCTGCGCACCACCGATACCGTGGAATTCCAGCACCCAGTCATCGTGGGCTACTCCCACGATCAGTGGCGCTTCCAGCCCACCGAGCCGGTCACAGGTGAGACCGCTAGCGCCGATCTCCCCATCTCCTGGGAAGAATCCCGCGATGCGGAGCTGTACGCCGTTGATGACGTCAAGGGCGAATACACCATCGGCGCCTTCAACGTGCTGAATTACTTCACCTCCCTGGGTGAGGAATTCGGTGGCAGCGCCTATACCGACCGCGCGGGCAATAAGGTCACCGTCAACCGCGGCAAGACCCGCGGCGCCTATACCGAATCCGCGTTAAAGGACCAAGAGCGCAAGATCGTCGCCGCCATCAATGGCCTGGATGCCGATGTCATTGGCCTTTCCGAAATCGAAGATGGCTACGCCGTAACTGGGGAATTTGGCCAGCGCGATAAGGCGCTGAAACGCCTGACCGAAAAACTCAACGAGGCCGCGGGCACCGAGAAGTGGGCATTCGTTCCCTCCCCGTCCAAGGAGCAAGTCCCTGAGCACCCCGATGTTATCCGCACCGCGTTCATCTACCACAAGGACGTGGTCAAGCCCGTAGGCGAATCCCGCATCTTCCAGGATCCGCGCTTTTCCGGCACCGCCCGCGAGCCGCTGGCCCAAGAATTCCAGCCGCTCAATAGCGATGACGAGTCCTTCGTCGCCGTGGCCAACCACTTCAAGTCCAAGGGCTCGGTGGCCAAGGGCGATGAGGATTCCGGCGATGGCCAGGGCAATAACCCCAACGTCCGCAATGCCCAGGCCCAGGCCGTGCTCGATGCCCTGCACAAGCAGGACGATTGGAAGGATAAGCCGCTTTTCGCCCTGGGTGATTTCAATACCTACACCCACGAAACCGCGCTCGATGTCTTCCGCAATGATGGTTTTACCGTGCCTGCGGAAAAGTACGGCGCCGATACCTCCTACCAGTTCGGCGGCCTGCTCGGCACCTTGGACCACGTCCTAGCCAATGAGGTTGCTTCGGGCGCGCTTGACGATGCCCAAGTGTGGAACATCAACGCCGACGAACCCGTTGCCTTTGAGTACTCCCGCCGCAACTACAACGCCGTGGATTTCTACGACGACTCCCCGTTCCGCGCCTCCGACCACGACCCTGTCAAGGTCGGTTTCACCCTGGGTGAGGATGAATCCACCGACGACGGCGATCAGGGCAACGATGCCAACCAAGACGACAATACCGATGGCCCAGGCTTCGGGTTCGGCTCTAGCTCACTTGGCACCGGCGCCATTATCGGCTTCGCCATCCTGGCTGGCCTGCTTGCCATCCCCGGCTTCATGGCTGCCACCGGCAACCTGCAGAAGATCATCCCCGCTGGCATCTGGGGCATGCTCCCCCAGCAGGCGAAGGACTTCATCAACGGCCTAAGCAAGTAGGAGCGCCTACTCGTATAAGCCCATCTCGTCAGAGAGCACCGCGAGCTCGTCAGCCGCAGCACGCTGCTCAAGGTCTCTCTGGCGTTTATAGCCCTGCACGCTGGAGGCATACAGATGGCGGTAGGCGCCTTCTGTATGCCCCTTCAAGGTTCCCTCATCCATGAGCTCGATGACACGCGGCCGAGAGACATTCAGAAAGTCTGCCGCCTGTTGCGTTGTTAGTTCATCTGTTCGTTTCATGTGATCTACTATAAGGCGTCAACCGAACTAACGCGGCAGGTAAATGCTGTAATCAGCGGGAGTAGCGCCCGCGTCGAGGGCGCGGCGAGCAGCCTTTACAAAGTCCTTAATGACCTTGCGGTCATCCAGGTTGCGAGCGGATATGGAAAGGCGCACGGTATTGCCGCGCTGGGCGGAGCGCTCTGCCGCGCGGATAATGTTTTTGCGCCACCACTTGGCGGAACCAAAGCCCTCACCAAAAGAAAGGTTGCGGGCTTGGTGGAATTTCCCGGTCGGCACCTCCAGGATTCCACGGGTAGAAGCTGCCGCTTCAAAGGGGAATTTGGGCAGGACCTGCAAAGTTCCAGGAGACATGCGCCAGCGCGGGGGCGCGAAGATGGTTGGTTCGAAACCAATCCGCGCCATCTGCCGGGTCGCACCGGCTAGGCGCAGCTTCGCCTCGTGGGAATTGAGATTGGCAAACTCCGCGCGGCGGCCTTGGACTGCCTGGTCAAAACCATTGAGGATAAGCGGACGGCCCGCGGCCGCCTGATCCTTCAGCCACTGTTGAGTGTCCTTGTCCTTGGCCAGGTGCCAATTGCCATCAATGTGCGGGGCGATGAGCAGGGAGACGGGAATTTCCTCCCGGTCCAGAACCGACAGGAAGCTTGTAGCCTGCTTCCGAGTGTCCTCAAAAATACTGGAGATAGAAACCAGAAGGTGGCTAGTCATAGCTCAAATTATCGCACAGTACCGCCAGATCCGCGCGCTGGCCAGAACGCAGGCCAGGGTGCCGGCCAGCGCGTGACCGTGCTGCGCGGTTATTCCGTAAGACCGGTGGCCTTATTGATGGTCCAGGCGTATTCGAAGGCGTTTTGGCGCCACTTATCGTAGCGGCCGGATACGCCACCATGCCCGGCGGCCATTTCCGTCTTGAGCAGGAACTCGCCGCCGGTGGCGGTAGCGCGCAGCTGCGCAATCCACTTCGCCGGTTCCACATACAGCACGCGGGTATCATTCAGCGAGGTGATAGCCAAGATGTCCGGATAGTCCTTGGCCTCAACATTCTCGTAGGGAGAGTAGGACTTCATGTAGTCGTAGTATTCCGGATCGTGGTACGGATCGCCCCACTCTTCCCACTCGGGAACGGTAAGGGGAAGCTCTGGCATGAGCATCGAGGTCAGCGGGTCCACGAAGGGGACCACGGCTTGGATAGCGGTAAAGCGGTCAGGTGCCATATTCGCCACGGCGCCCATGAGCATGCCGCCGGCGGATCCACCTTCGGCCACCATTTGGTCCGGGGTGGTCACGCGGCGCTCGATGAGGTCATCAGCCACAGCGATGAAATCGGTGAAGGTGTTTTTCTTCTGCAGCATCTTGCCGTCGTCGTACCACTGACGGCCCATCTCGCCGCCGCCGCGCACGTGGGCAACCGCATAAATCATGCCGCGGTCCATGAGCGATAGCCGGGTCGCGGAGAAGTACGGGTCCATGCTGGCCTCGTAGGAGCCGTAGCCATACAGCAGCGTCGGATTGGGTTTGGTGCGGTCCAAGTCAGAACGGTGCACCACGGAGACTGGGATCTTGGTGCCATCGCTGGCGGTCGACCAGATGCGGTAGGCCACGTAATCATCCGGAACATAGCCGCCGGGGACTTCCTGTTCCTTTAGCAGCGTGTACTCGCCGGTATCCACGCGGTAATCAAAAAGCTGCGCGGGCTGGATATAGGACACGTAGTTCACGCGGACTACCGGCGCGTCCCATTCCGGGTTGCCGTCCACGGCGACGGTAAAGAGTTCCTCGTTGAAGTTGAGTTCTTCGAATTCCCCGAAGTCATCGCCAACGCGCATGATGGCGGCGCGGCCGATGCCACCGCGGCGGTAGCCCACCACCATGTGGTCGCGGTAGGTGTCCACGCCCTCGATTCGGGTGGTGTCATCGTGTGCCAAAAGCTCCGGCAGTTCGCGCAGGGCGGGAAGATCCTCATCGACCTTGGCATAGCCCACCGCGAAGTTCGGGCCGGTGGCATTGTGGGTGACAATCCAGTAGTCTTCGCCGCCCACCACGGCATGGTCTACGTCGTAGTCAACGCCGGTCTCGCGCGTCCACAGCGGGCGGAATTCGCCTTCTGGGTTGTCCGTATCTAGCACCCAGGCTTCCGAGGTAATCTTCGACCCCACCCCAATGAAGAGGTATTTATCGGAGCGGGCACTGCCGATGCCCACGTTAAAGTGCTCATCCTCCTCATGGAAGACGCGCACATCCGCGGATTGCTCGGTGCCTACCTTATGGCGCCACACCGCATCCGGGCGCCAGGCATCATCCACCGTGGAGTAAAAGATATAGCCGTCGCCTGCCCAGGTAGCGCCGTAGAAAATGCCGGTGAGGTGATCGTCCAGCAGCTCTCCGGTATCGAGGTCCTTAATGGACAGTTCAAAGCGCTCATCGCCAGCGAAGTCCACGGAATAGGCCAAGTAGCGGCCGGAATCTGAGATGGAGGCCGCACCAAGGGCGAAGAAGTCCCTTCCCTCTGCCAGGGCATTGGCGTCCAAGATAATTTCTTCGCCTTCTGGGCTTCCTTCTTCCGGAATCACCGGTGCGGTCCAGGGATCGCTGCCTTCTTCTACCGGGATGCGGCAGGAATAGCCGTAGTTCTTGCCCTCCTCGGAGCGGCCGTAGTACCAGTACTTACCGCGGCGGGCTGGCACGGACATATCGGTTTGTTTAATGCGGGATTTAATCTCTTGGAAGATATTCTCCGTCATCGCATCCAAGTGCCCGGTATGCGCCGCCGTGTAATCGTTTTCGGCATTGAGGTAATCCAGGGTTTCCTGCGATTGCTTATCGCGTAGCCACTCGTAATTATCCACGAATTCGCGGCCGTGAAATTCGCGCTTTACGGGGTGGACTGGGGCTACCGGTGCGGTCGTCTTTTCATCACTCATGCCCTACCACTGTACGCGTCACCGGTTATGCCCCAGCGGCGGGCAACAGCCGTGGGCAACCAGCTAACGCGCGGTTGCCCTATCCGGCCTAGACCGGCCTGGGCGGCTAGGAACGCGGCGCAAGGAAGTCCGCGAAGCGCTCACCCGATAGCTTTTCGTAGGCCTCGATATAGCGCAGGCGGGTGGCGGAAACGACGTCATCGGGAAGCGCGGGCGGGGTGGTCTCAGAGGACTTATCCCAGCCGGAGGCATCAGAAGTCAGCCAATCGCGCACGTACTGCTTATCAAAGGAGGGCTGGACCTCGCCTTCCACGTAGGAATCTGCGGGCCAGTAGCGGGAGGAATCGGGGGTGAGGACTTCATCGGCAAGCACGAGCGTGCCATCCGCATCGAGGCCGAACTCGAATTTGGTATCGGCCAAGATGATGCCCTTCTCCTCCGCCAGCTGGGCTGCCTTGGCGTAAATGCGCAAGGTAGCCGCGCGTAGCTCCTCGGAGCGCTCGCGGCCGAGCTTATCTGCCACGTGTTCGAAAGAGACGTTCTCATCGTGATCGCCCTGCTCCGCCTTCGTAGCAGGGGTGAAAATGGGTTCGGGCAGGCGGGAGGCCTCGACAAGGCCTGCGGGCAGCTCGATGCCACAGACGGTGCCGTCGGCCTGGTATTCCTTCAAGCCGGAGCCGGTAAGGAAACCGCGTGCCACGCACTCAAAGGGCAGCATGTCTAGCTTCTTGACCACCATGGCGCGACCCAAGCATTCTTCCGGAATGCGCTCATCATCAAGCGGTCCCGCGAGGTGGTTGGGAAAGTCAATGGCATCAAAGAAGAACTTCGAGGTGGCCGTGAGAACTCGGCCCTTATCAGGGATGGCCGGTTCCAAGGCAAAGTCGTAGGCGGAGATGCGGTCAGAGACCACCATCAGCAGGGTGGTGTCATCCACATCGTAAATATCGCGGACTTTACCGGAGGCTACATGGGTATAAGAAGAAAGCTCAGGACGCATGGTCTTCATCATAACGCGCGGGCGTGCGCGGGAACGTAAGCCCGCGCACAGCGCTAAAGGATTTCGCCCGGTGTATAAGCCGCGGCCTTGGGGTGCTCGCCCACAAGGGCCTTGATGCGGTTTAGGACCTGGGAGACTTGGGATTCGGCGGCGCCGATGAAGGCGTGCTTATCCTCGAGGACCCTTTCGAGCTCGGCCTCGTCCATGGGCAGGCGGTCATCTGCGGCAAGGCGCTGGACCAAGTCCTGGTTGCCGCCGTTTTCGCGCATATTCAGGGCCACGGCCACGGCGTTTTCCTTGATGACCTCGTGGGCGGTCTCGCGGCCCACCCCGGCGCGCACCGCCGCCATGAGGATGCGGGTGGTGGCGAGGAAGGGCAGGTAGCGCTCCAGCTCGCGGTCGATCATGGCGGGGAAGGCTCCGAATTCATCGAGCACGGTAAGGAAGGTTTCGAATTGGCCGTCGATGGCAAAGAAGGCATCGGGAAGCGCCACGCGTCGCACCACCGAGCAGGAGACATCGCCCTCGTTCCACTGGCTGCCGGCGAGGCCTGCGGCCATGGTGAGGTAGCCACGCAGGATGACCTGCAGGCCGGTCACGCGCTCGCAGGAGCGGGCGTTCATCTTGTGCGGCATGGCAGACGAGCCCACCTGGCCTTCCTTGAAGCCCTCGGTGACGGTCTCGTTGCCGGCCATCAGGCGGATGGTGGTGGCAAGCGATGCCGGGGCGGTGCCCAGGGAGACGAGGCACGAGATGGCATCGAAATCCAGCGAACGCGGGTACACCTGGCCCACGGAGTTGAAGATGCGGCGGAAGCCTAGGTAATCCGCAATATTGGTCTCTAGGGAGGCGAGCTTATCCTCGGAACCGCCCATGAGATCCAGCATGTCCTGCGAGGTACCCATGGGGCCCTTGATGCCGCGCAGCGGGTAGTGCGACAGCAGGTCTTCCACGCGCTCGATGGCCAGCAGCATTTCATCGCCGGCGGTGGCAAAGCGCTTGCCCAGCGTGGTGGCCTGCGCGGCCACGTTGTGCGAGCGCCCGGCCATGACCAGGGATTGGTACTCGGCGGCGTGGCGGCCGATGCGCGAGACCACGGCGATGGCCTTATCCCGGATGATTTCCAGCGAGGTGTGGATCTGCAGCTGCTCCACGTTCTCGGTGAGATCGCGGCTGGTCATGCCCTTGTGGATGTGCTCGTAGCCGGCCAACGCATTGAATTCTTCGATGCGGGCCTTCACATCGTGGCGGGTGACGCGCTCGCGCTCAGCAATGGATTCGAGGTTTACGTCCTCGATAACGGCTTCATACGCGCTAATGGCCTTGGCGGGGATGTCCACGCCCAGGTTCTTCTGGGCGTGCATCACGGCGATCCATAGCTTGCGCTCGAGGATGATTTTATGCTCCGCGCTCCAAATATTGGCAAGCTCCGCAGAAGCATAACGGGAGGACAGGACGTTGGGGATATTCTTCTTCTCAGCCACGTGGCTTATTATTCCATGCCTGCCCTCCCCCGTGGCTACTTGCTAGATAGAAATTTCACCGGCTGCCGCACGCTTGCCGATGTCCCCACGGACAAACCCTCCCGCAAATTCAATGCCCTGGACGGTGGCGTAGGCATTCTCGCGCGCGGCATCTAGCGTGTCGCCCTTGCCCAGCACGTTGAGCACGCGGCCACCATTGCTTTGGAATACCCCATTGGAGCGTTTCGTGCCGGCGTGCAGCACGCGCTCTGGATCCTCGAGGCCCTCGCCCGTGATGGCATCGCCCTTGCGGGGCGAGGCTGGGTATCCCTCTGCCGCCATGACCACGGTGATGGCATAGCCGTCTTCCCACTGAAGGGGTTCGAGTTCTGCCAGCGTGCCAGTGGCGGTGGCGTTGAGCGCTTGCGCCAGCGGGGACTGTAGGAGCGAGAGCACCGCTTGGGTTTCTGGGTCACCAAAGCGACAGTTAAATTCCACCACCGCTGGGCCCTCGTCGCCCCAAGCTAGCCCGGCATAGAGCAGGCCGGAATAGGGGGTGCCGCGGCGCACCATTTCCTTGGCAACCGGGGTACATACCTCGTCGACGATGCGCTGCACGTCGTCCTTGCCCAGCCACGGCAGCGGTGTGTACGCGCCCATGCCGCCGGTATTGGGGCCCTCGTCATTATCGTAGGCGCGCTTGTGGTCCTGAGCGGGCAAGAGCGGCACGACGGTCTCGCCATCGACAAGGCAAAATAGCGATACCTCAGGCCCGTCCAGGAAAGATTCCAAGAGCACCGGATTGCCGGCGCCTAAGACCGCATCTACATGCGCGCGGGCGGCGGCCCGCTCGCCGGTGACTACCACGCCCTTGCCACCTGCCAGCCCATCATCTTTGACCACGAACTGCGGGCCAAAATTATCCAGCGCGGCCTCAATATCGGTATCGCTAGCGCCTGGTAGCACCTGCTGCGCGCGGGCCGTCTTGACCCCAGCGGCTTCCATGACTTCCTTGGCAAAGGCCTTGGAGCCTTCAATTTGGGCCGCGTCCTTATTCGGCCCAAAGACGGCGATGCCTGCTGCGCGCAGCGCATCCGCCACGCCGGCGACCAGCGGCACCTCAGGGCCGATGACCACGAGCTCAGCATTGATCTCACGGGCCAGTTCCACCATGCGTTCTGGATCATCTACCTGGGAGTATTCCGGGTGCAGGGTAGCCAGCGGTTCCATGGCCGCGCTGCCGGGCGCGACGTGGATCTCCGTAGCCTGTGGATCAGCGTGCAGTCCTTTCACGAGGGCGTGTTCACGGCCGCCCGAACCAATTACGAGAATGCGCATGCCCACCATCATAGCTGGGGGTAGCCTGGCAGCTATGGCTTCTGTATTTAGCAAAATCATCACTGGTGACCTACCCGCCCGCTTTGTCTACCGCGATAAGACCTGCGTGGCATTTCTCTCCATCGAGCCGCTGCGCTACGGCCACACCCTGGTCGTGCCCGTAGAGGAAGTGGATAAGTGGACCGACCTGGATCCGCAGACCTGGGCGCACCTGAACGAGGTGGCCCTGGAAATCGGTGAGGCCATCAAGAACGCGTACGACACCCCGCGCACCGGTTACGTCATCGCCGGCTTCGATGTGCCGCACACCCACATCCACCTCTTCCCCACCGAGAAGATGGAAGAGTACGACTTTTCCAAGGCCTATGCCGCCGAGGACACCGACGATGCCGCCATGGATGAGGCGGCCGCGCGCATCCGCCAGCACCTAGGCACCAACGAGGATGGCTACCGCGAGGACTAGTCCTCTGGTTCCTCCAGCGCGGGCAGGCGCACCGTAAAGGTGGTGCCCTGGCCCAACTTGGAGTCCACGCTGATGCTGCCGCCGTGCTGTTCCACCAAGGAATGCACGATGGCAAGGCCCAAACCGGATCCGCCGGTATCGCGCGTGCGCGAGGAATCCGCGCGGTAGAAGCGCTCGAAGATGTGGGCGGCGTCCTCGGACGACATTCCCTTGCCGTCATCGATGACATCCACGAGGATGTCCTTGTTGTCGCGGCGCAACTGCAGGGTGACCGTGGCATCCTCGCCGCCGTGGCGCAGCCCATTGGTAATCAAGTTGAGCAGAACTTGGTGGAGGCGGTCTGCATCGCCATTGACCACGGGGATGGACTGCGCATTATTGACCACCTTGACCTCGCGCTCGGGGAAGGCAGCGCGCGCGGACGATCCCACCGAAAGGGAAAGCTCCAGAAGGTCCACCGGCCGCAGGTCTAGACGCGTTCCTTCCGCGCGGGTAAGCGCAAGCAGATCCTCTACCAGCAGCGACATGCGCTTGGATTCCTTATCGATCTTGGAAAAGACCAGATCGACATCGTTTGTCGCCCCGGAGCGATAGAGCTCCGTGTAACCGCGCAGGCTGGTCAGCGGGGTGCGCAGTTCGTGGGAGGCATCGCCGACAAAGCGGCGCATCTGTTCCTCTTTTTCCTGCGCCGTAACGACCGAGCGCTGCAGGTGGCCCAGCATGATATTGAGCGCGGCGGCCAATTGGCCAACCTCCGTATGCAGCGGCCATTCAGGCACGCGCTTGTCCAAATCACCGGCCGCGATTTCCGATGCCGTCGATTCCACCACCCGCAGCGGCCGCAACGCCCTGCGGATAAACCAGAAGCCCACGCCGGCCATGGCTGCCAAGGCAATCGCTGCAATGGATACCTGCACCATGGCAAGGCCGTGCAGGATCTCCTTTTCATGGGTCATGTCCTTGGCAATGACGGTGATAACGCCATTGGAATCCGCAAAGGCCAGCGCGCGCCACTTGGTGTTATTTTCAATCGAGCCCACCGTCGTGGGGTACCCGCCCAAGGGAACGCCCTCCACGTCCGGGGTGGTGGAGGTGGGACCGGAATAGCGAATCGTGCCATCCGGAAGGTAATTGAGCACCACGTATTCCGTGGGCGGGCGCTTGGTGTGATCACCTAAAAAGAAGTCATTGCCCACATCGCGTGCCCAGGAAGACGACGCTGAGCGCAGTTCGCTATCGACGTTGTTATACAGCACGTTGCGCATGATCGAGTTCACGGCAAAGGACGAACCCGTCAACCCGAGGCCGGAGATGACCACGAGGAGAACCACAAGCCAGGTGCGAAGCGGCATCGCCTGCGGGATCTGCTTGATGTAGTCGCGCTTGGAGCGCTTCTTTTTTCCCTGTCCCTGCTGCGGCAGCTGATCCAGCTGCTCATGCCACTTCTTTGGCGGCTGCTGCGGCTGCTGGGGCTGGGACTGCGCGGTCCTTCCCGCAGCTGGGTTCTCCTGTGAATCTGCCATTATAAAACGTCAGTTTAGGATCGCGGGGTGCGCAGCACATAGCCAACGCCGCGCACGGTGTGGATAAGCTGCGTATCGCCGGTATCGATCTTGCGGCGCAGGTAAGAAATATAGGATTCCACGACGTTGCCATCGCCGCCGAAGTCATAGTGCCAGACATTGTCCAGGATCTTGGACTTGGAGAGCACCACTTCCTTGTTTTGCATGAGGTAGCGCAGGAGGTTGAATTCCGTGGGAGAAAGCTCAATGAGCTCGCCGCCCTTGGTGACCTCGTGGGTATCGTCATTCAAGGTCAGATCGGCATAGCTCATGGTGGCGTCGTTAGAAGACTCCTCGGCGGCACCGCCGCGGCGCATGATCACGCGCAGGCGGGTGATGACCTCTTCAAGGCTAAAGGGTTTGGTGACGTAATCATCTGCGCCGATGGTCAGGCCGTGAATGCGCTGATCCACGCCGTCCTTGGCGGTCAGATACAGCACTGGGCCATCCAGGCCTTCCTGGCGCAGCTTGCCCAAGAGCTCAAAACCGTCCATCCCCGGCATCATGACGTCCAAAATGTAGGCATCCGGGTTGACCTCGCGCGCCACGCGCAGGGCCTCATTGCCCGAGTTGGCGCTGTAGACCTCAAAATTTTGGAACTTCAACGATACCGTCAAAAGCTCCACGATATTCGGCTCGTCATCAACGACGAGGACTTTGGCAAGTTTATTGTCTTCCATGCGTCCTGTAGCTCCTATTACTTCCTGTCATCTGCACACCTGCGTGCGTGCAAGCTTCACTAAACCATCATGGCAAACCCAGTTTCTAGCCTACTGATAAGTTTCTGACTGAAACCTGTGAAAGCAAAAAAGCCACGCTTCCCCTTCCCAACCGTGGAACGGAATCCGCGGTAAGAAAAAGGAAGCGTGGATAGCGCGCTATTTGGCAGTTATAGCTTAGAAGTCCTGCGGGCGCGGGATATTGCGCAGGTTGGACTTGGCCATGGACAGCATGGAGCCCACGCCGCCGCCGAAGACGGTGCGGGTAGCGGCCTTGGAGAAGCCCAGGAGCTGATCGAAGGTCAGCGTCGGTGGCAGGGACAGGGCGTTGGGGTCAGTGACGACATCGATAAGCACAGGGCCGTTATAAGCCAAGGCCTTCTTGATCTGCTTCGGAGCCTGCTTCGGATCCTCGATTCGGAAGGTCTTGATGCCGGCGGCTTCTGCGATCTTGGAAAAGTCCACGGACTCGTGGTCGGTCTCGTGCTCCGGGATGCCACCTACCAGCATCTCCAGCTTGACCATGCCCAGCGAGGAGTTATTGAACACGAACATCTTGACCGGCAACTGGTGCAGCTTAACCGTCAGCAGTTCGCCCATGAGCATGGACAGCCCGCCGTCGCCAGAGAAGGTAATGACCTGGCGGCCAGGATTAGCCTGCTGCGCGCCGATGGCCTGCGGAAGGGCGTTCGCCATCGTGCCGTGGCGGAAGGAACCGATCTGCTCGCGCTTGCCATTCGGGGTGATGTAGCGCGCGCCCCAGACGTTGCACATGCCGGTATCGACGGTGAAGATGGCGTCATCGTCGGCTTCTTGGTCAATGAGATCCGCGATGTACTCGGGGTGGATCGGGGTGTGCTTTTCCACGTTGGAGGTATAAGCCTCCACGACGTGCTCCAGCTTGTCGTAGTGCTTCTTCAGCATCTTATCCAAGAAGGAGCGGTCCTTCTTCTCCTCCACGTGCGGCAGGATGTTGTCGATGGTGGCGGCAACGTCACCGGTCACGGGGTAGGAGATCTTGGTGCGGCGGCCGATATGGGCACCGTTGATATCCACCTGTGCCACATTGCCCTTAGGCAGGAAGTCGTTATATGGGAAGTCCGTGCCCAAGAGGATCAGCAGGTCTGCCTCATGGGTGGCCTCATGCGCGGCGCCGTAACCCAAAAGGCCGGACATGCCCACGTCAAACGGGTTATCGTACTGGATGTACATCTTGCCGCCGAGCGCGTGACCGATGGGGGCCTTGACCTTTTCCGCCAGCTGCAGCACCTGCTCACGGGCATTTTTCGCGCCGGCGCCGACAAAGAAGGCGACGGACTCGGCTTCATTGATGGCCTGGGTCAGCGCTGCGGCCTCGGCCGGGTCCGGGTAAACCACGGGGCGGCCGGAGGAGATCTTGGATTCTACGAAGGTGTCATCATCAACCTCTTCGGTAGAAACGTCGCCAGGGATAACCAGCACGGACACGCCGTTGCCGGCCATGGTGGACTGGATGGCGTGGTGGAGCACTACCCCGCCCTGGTCACCGGACATGACCATTTCGCAGTAACCGGAGCACTCCTGGAAGATCTGCTCTGGGTGCGTTTCCTGGAAGAAGTGGGAACCAATCTGGCGGGAAGGAATGTGCGATGCCAGGGCCAGCACCTTGGCGCCATTGCGGTTGGCATCATAAAGGCCCTGGATGAGGTGGGTATTGCCCGGGCCACAGGAGGCCGCGCAAACGGCCAGCTTGCCGGTGGTCAGCGAGTCCGCCTCGGCGGCAAAGGCCGCTGCTTCCTCATTGCGCACGTGGATCCACTCGATGGAGGAGCGGCGCACCGCGTCCACGATCGGGTTGAGGGAGTCTCCCACGAGGCCATAAATGTGCTCGACGCCCTGCTTTTCTAGCGTCTCAACAAGTTGTTCTGCGTAATTGCGTGCCATTAAACATCATCCTTAACTCTTTAACTGTTCTAGTACCACTGTGCTACTAAACGTGCAGGAAAGTCCAGCAATTCCTGCATACTCACACCACCGGCCTATCTGTGAGGAAGGCAATACTAACCTGAATTATCACACACTGATTCGCTACGGTTTCTAGCGATGAGCATCGAGTCACCTGATACTGCCACTAAGCCCCCGCACCGCGCGGCCGCGGCGCCCTCCACCCCAGCACAGCGGTGGTCCTTCTTTGCCGTGGTGTCCTTGGGGCTGCTCATGGTGGGCCTGGATAATTCCATCCTTTATACGGCACTGCCTCAGCTAACGCAGCAGCTGCACGCGACAGACATGCAGCAATTGTGGATCATCAATGCCTATACGCTGGTTTTATCGGGCTTGCTCCTCGGTACCGGCACGTTGGGCGATCGCATTGGCCACCGCCTGATGTTCCTCATTGGCCTGGCCACCTTTGGCACCGCCTCCCTCGTTGCGGCTTATTCGCCCAATGCCTGGTTGCTCATCGCCGGCCGGGCTTTATTGGGCTTGGGCGCTGCCATCATGCTGCCTTCTACCCTGGCACTTATCCGCCTGACCTTCCCCAATGAGGTAGAGCGCAATAAAGCCATCGGTATCTGGAGTTCTGTCGCCGTCGTGGGCGCTGCCGCTGGGCCCACCGTGGGCGGATTCCTCCTAGAGCATTTCTGGTGGGGCTCCGTCTTTTTGATCAACGTGCCCATCGTGGCCCTCGCCATCATCCTTACCTTCCTACTTAGCCCACCCAACCTGCCGAATCCGCACAAGCACTGGGATTTCCCCTCCTCGTTCTATGCGCTTATCACCCTGTCCAGCCTGGTCCTAGCTATTAAGACCGCAGCGGCCACCCAGATCAATGTCGCGCTGCTGGCCTGTTCCATTGCCGCTTTCTTACTCGGCGCCGCAGCCTTTGCCCACCGGCAAAGCCGGCTTAATGATCCGCTTTTAACCTTTGACATCTTCCACTCACCCACTTTTACCGGCGGCGTGCTTACCGCCGGTGGCGCCATGTTTGGCCTTACGGGGCTTGAACTGCTTACCACCCAAAAGCTCCAGCTTGTCGATGCCCTCTCGCCCCTCGACGCCGGCCTTTTCATCTCCGCCATGGCGGTTGCGGCCATCCCCACCGCCATTGTGGGCGGCACCATCTTGCACCGCGTGGGCTTTTTGCCCATCATCAGCGGCGGTTTCCTGAGCATGTCCATCGGCATGCTGGGCATCATCTGGGCCGACCGCGCCGATAACCTCGCGGTATTTATTACCGGCCTCATCCTTACCGGCTTAGGTGCTGGCTCCTCGATGTCTGTTTCTTCCACCGCCATCATCAATGCCGCCCCGTCCCACCGGGCGGGCATGGCCTCTGGCGTGGAAGCCGTCTCCTACGAATTCGGCACGCTGCTTTCCATCGCCATAACCGGCTCCCTCGTACCGCTACTGATGACGCACAAGCTTCCCGATGCCCTCGCCCCGCAAGGCACCGACGCACTCCTATCACCCGCCACGCACGACACCGCCGCGGCGGCGTATGATTCCGCGTATTTCCTCACCGTCGGCGGGCTTGCCTGCACCACCTTCATCTTCGCGGTACTAACCGCCTGGTGCTTCCGCGATAACCCGAAGTCTGGGGCGCTGTCTGCGCAAAGTAGCGGGTAAATAGCCACCTGGCTGACTTGTAAACTTTTACCCCCCTAACTGTTTGCGCAGCTAGGGGGTAGTTTTTGAGCTGGAGACGAGACTTGAACTCGCAACCTACGCTATGCAAGTCGCAAGTTTGTGCTGGTTATGCGATGAATGTAGCATTTGGTTTTTCCGTGCAGTTTACCCGCTTCACCTGCAATAACTGTACTATTTTGAACAGTTATGAAAAGGGAACACTTTTTCAAAGTAGCCGATAGATAGCCACCTCCCCGCCGGTTTTTAGAGCTTTGAAGCGTCCGCCTCCGCTAGCCAATGGCGGCCCCATTTATTCACCACTTCCACACCTTGACGATGCAACCGTGCCAACAGCTCCGAATCTGGAACACCACACTTCTTTGCCAGATCCCCGACATTCACCACTTTGGCCACGGGTAAACAGAGTTCCTCAGCGGCCTTAGAACGTGATTTCGCTTCACGCCCCTGGACTAGCGGGGACTCATACCCTAGCGCTCCTAGATTGACGTGTAAGTTCGCCGTCTTGCAATAGGGGGACTTGTCTATTCTCCAGAGCGCCTCTTTCTCGGTTGCTTTTCTTCGAGCCTTTTCGATGCTGCATCCCAGCCTCTCGGCTGCTTCTCTCAGAGGGACGATGTATTCAACGGGGACGCCCATCTCAGCGGCTATTTCTCTGCGCTTAGTGGAAATATATTGATGGCGCTTCAACGCGACTGTGCGGCCATTGTGGTGACGTTTACGGTCAACTTCTTTCAGTAGACCACGGCGCACCCGGCGCTCTTCTTCAGGCAGAGAGGCAAGGTACTTGCACAAGGCTGTTCTGCAGTCCACACAGAATTGGCGACTGTAGTGCATGACCATACCGGCCGGTATTTCTTCAGGGACACGTGTCCAGCTATGCAAGGTTCGACCGCAATTCAGGCAGGGCTTCCCCGTGACGCTTCCGCGCCTCTTAGCTCGGCCGGTATAGCACGGGGCTGTCGTTCCGGCTATCGCTTCGAGCGCCTGTACGGTTTGCTTGCCACGTGTAACCACCCCGGCCATGATTACCCCGTCTGCTGGTAACGCCTCCCCCGTGAGCATACTGCCAGCCTGTAGCGCACTACGGGCGCATTCTTGACGCATTGGGCAGTGTTCGCACATACGAATCGCTGCGTCGATAGACCGTTGTGGAACTTTGTCCGGGTCGATGAAAGCACGGTTCGCGGTCTTGTGGCACGGGGCGTTCGTAAGTATGGGGGCTGTCACCCTTGTGTTGTATTAAAAACTCCAGCGCGGTTAGTTAGTGCAGGTCAGAGCTATTAAGTCACTGTTACTTTTCGGATCGGAAAAGGCCCGCCATTCCGCAAAAAGGAAAACGGAATAGCGAGCCTTTGGCCCGGTAATGCGGACTAGATACGGTCTAAAGCGCGACCATATTTACCGGGGACAATGTCATCATGGTGCATGACATTGCCCACAGTATCCTTGTAGAACGGGATGCGGTCGGTAATAACGTTGCCGTCATCGTCATGTTCTGGTTCGTCTAGTTGCTCTACCAGGCCGCGTAGATTGCGATATGCCGAAGCCTCAATCGCCCGTGCCTCACGGTAGGCAGGTAGCCCCTGCAGCGCTGCCTTGTGGGCCTCAGCGGCGCTGACAGTAGTCTCTTTCAGCACGGTGTAGGCTTCTTCTGCAGCCTCTAGGACAGCGGCCTGTTGTTCGGCGTGGCTCTTTTCGACCTCGGCCTTAGCCTTATCTAGCGCTGCCTTTTCTTCGCGGCGCTCCTCGAGTTCGTCGGTGTATTTCTTTAGCTGTCGGTGAGCTTGCGTTTCTTTCCAATCTGGAACATCAACGCCCTTAGACCTATCTTCTTTTAGCTCAGACAGTTGCGTCTGGATATTCTTAACGATTGCTTCGAGCTGTTCAATAGTGCGCATTTTCTCACGTTTCCTATTCAGTCGGGGCAGGGGTATTGAAAGCAGGTGCTGGGCGTAGCTTTTCGAACCTAATGACGCTGTCGGTTTCCATGTCCTCCCTGAAGTAGTTAGCAAGGTAGGTCTTAATCTGGTCCAGCTTCGTGGTGTCGCCTGCGGTATTCATTCTGGGGTTTTGCAGGGAGGCTTCCAGATCGTCCAATTGCTCATTGACGAGCCGGGCTGTAGTTTCGGCGGCCGTGGCGGTGTTCTTTGCATTTTCTAGCGCCGGGTTCTCTTCAGTCTCACAGCCTCGAATTATCTCCCTGTGGCTGATTCCACGGGCCTGCAGTTCCTCGAATAGCAGTGTTCGCGCTGGAGACGGCCCCATCTCTTTGAATACCGCCCTAATGGCTTCTAGATTGCCGTCATCGTCGGGGTCAGTGAGAGCTGTCCTCTGCAGGTAGCGCTGTGTTGCCATCTCAGCGGCCAGAGCTTCAGTGGAGCCTTTGGCCCGTGGGTAGACCCTGGCGTATTCCTCCGCCTGTTCCTTGGCTACTGCCTCAGGTAGGGCGGCGACGGCCGTTCGTAGCTTGCTGATAGCGGCTGTGTAACCGTGCGAGTCAGCCACTCGCTTGAGTTGGTTGCGTTTGCCCTCGTCTGAGTATTCAGGGTTCTTTGCGTACCAGGTGATTGCCTTGTCCATCTCACCACTGAGAAACGTGAGTTGGGGCGTTAGGTTGTTGAAATTGAATGTGGTCATTGGTTTCCTCCTAGGCGTAGGTGTTCAGGGAATCTAGGACGCTCAGGCTTTTGTCCTGTTCGCGTTCTTGGGGTGTGCGGTCGGCGTGTTCGTCGTTTTCGGCGACGTGGGTGGCAATTTCAAGGTCTCGCTGGACAGCGATTGCTGCGCTTGTGACGTGGTGGCGAATGTCTGCGTCTGGCTCTTCGGACTTGAGTGCCTTGTCCAGTTCTCGTTGTGCGAGTGCGCGGAACTTGGCGGCGACTTCGGCGCGCTCATTGGCGGCGCGTTGTGAGCGGACTCTTACCGCCGTGGTGGGGATATTGCCGTTCCATGAGATGCCTAGCTCTTTGCAGGCTTTATCGACTTGGTAGGTAGTTGTGCCCATCTCTTTAGCGATGGCGTTTCGGCTTCTGCCTTGGTCATACAGTTCACGGACTGTTTGATAATTGAGGTTACCCTCGTTTGGTGGACACCCGATTAGTGCGGATTTTGTGTCCGTAGGAGAGGATGTTCATTGTGAGTCAACAACGTCAGAAATACACGCCGGAGTACCGGCGTGAAGCCGCGAACCTGGTAATCGAGTCAGAACGCCCGATTGCTCATGTGGCTAAGGAGATTGGTGTCGCACCTGGCCTTTTAGGTCGGTGGGTGAAAAATGAGCGTCAACGCCGAGGATCCTCTGATGGGTTAAGCGAGGCGGATCTTCGTGCTGAGAATGCTCGTCTGCGTCGTGAGCTGGCAGAAGCCAAGATGGATAACGAGTTTTTGTCAAAAGCGACAGCCTTCTTCGCCGCACAGCAACGCGATCAGAAAAGTTCGAATTGATGCAGCAGGAGAAGGCGAATTTCAGTATCAAGCGCATGGCACGCTTGTTGAAGGTGTCTCGGTCTGGATACTACAAATGGGCCCATATGCAGCAGCAACGCTTATCCGGTAAAGATGATCGGATATCTTTTTACGATGATGTTGATCGTAAAATTCATCAGATCTGGAAAGACTCCGATGAGGTCTATGGTGCCCCGCGGATTACCGCAGAACTCGCCGAGCGCTACCAGATCAGTGTAAATCGTAAGACTGTGGCCAAGCGGATGCGTCTGATGGGAATTGAAGGGATTTCACCGCGTGCTTTTGTGCCGGTGACAACGATTCAATCTAAGCGTAAGTCAAGTCTTCCTGACCTGGTCAAGCGCATGTTTGATACCGGTGAACTTAACCGGGTGTGGATGTCAGATATTACTTACCTGCGCACCGGCGAGGGTTGGTTGTACTTATGCGCAGTTCGCGATGGTCATTCCCGCAGGGTACTGGGCTGGGCTATGGATAGTGTGCAAGATACAAGTTTGGTCGAACGAGCACTGCGGATGGCGCACACGCTTCCGTGGTGACGTTCCTGATGGTCTGGTGTTTCACGCTGACCGGGGGACGCAATATACCAGTGAGAAGCTCTGGGAGGTGTGCCGCAACCTAGGTGTTGTTCAGTCTGTGGGGCGTACCGGGGTGTGCTTCGATAACGCGATGGCCGAGTCGTTCTGGTCGACGCTGAAAACCGAGTTCTACGACCGGAAGCGCTGGCCAACCCGCGATGCTGCCCGCAAGGCCGTTGCCTACTGGATTGAAGTGGTCTACAACCGTCGACGCCGGCACTCCGCCCTCGGGATGGTCAGCCCCGTCGATTTCGAAAACCACACCACCCAAACCAGAAACGAAGAAGAAATAGCTGCCTAACCACTAGGTAGCTTGACTAGGTGTCCACGATTTGCGGGCAACCCCAGATTTGGGAGAATGTTCAGGCGTGGCAAACGCCCTACAAGCAAACCGATTTAGTGGGCATAGTGGGCGCTTTAATCGCTACTGGTTTCCGCCCCTCTGAGGTGTTGGCTCTGCAGTGGGCAGATTTAGAGCTGGACGCTAAGCCTAAGGCAAAGGCCACGCTTTCGGGGGCGATTGTCAGGCAAGACGGCAAACTAGTCCGTCAAGGCTACACAAAGACCAATAGCGGCTTTCGTACGGTTACGCTCCCCGATTGGTTCAGGGACATGCTTATAGAGCGTCTAGTGAACGCTGAGAGCGTGCTTGTCTTTCCGAATAACCAGGGCGGGTTCCTAGACATTGTGAATGTGCGGACAAAGTTTCGGGAAGCGCGGGGAAACGTGTTCTCTCACGTGAAGTTTAAATCTTTCCGTTCATCTGTCGCGACGGCTATTGAGAACGTGAACGGTGTTGAGGAAGCCGCTAGGCAATTGGGTCATGCTTCCCCGGCGATTACGGGGCGGTATTATGTGAAGCGGGCGGCTGATGCTGGTGACCATACGGCGGTGTTGGAACTGTTTGCGCCCGCGCAAAGTAGCCGATAAATAGCCACCTGGCTAACTTGTAAACTTTTACCCCCTAACTGTTTATGCAGCTAGGGGGTAGTTTTTTGAGCTGGAGACGAGACTTGAACTCGCAACCTACGCATTACAAGTGCGTTGCGCTACCAATTGCGCCACTCCAGCACCGCGGAATTTCTTCCGCTCGTTGCATGGTACCCGAGGACCTCGCCCAAGTGGAAAGCTGGTCCCCCTTGTATGCATTTGCGCCCCACAAGGGTTAGAGTTCAGGCTGAAATTATTACTAGTGTCCCACCGCTTTTTCGAGGGTTATTTTCGTGTCACTACTGTCCGCTATGCGGGAGCGCCTGCGCGCATCTGCAGGCCAAGTCGCCATCATTGACGCGGCCAAAGCCGCACCCCCACCATCGCCACTCGCCCCGGTCGATCTGACCGATGCCGCCCAGGTCACGGGCGTGATGGAGATTGCCGCGCGCATCGGCGAGCTGCTCATTAGCGCAGGATCCGCCAACTCGGATGCCCGCGCGCAGGTCCACCTGGCAGCGTCGTCGTATGGCCTGCACTACTGCCACGTGGATATTTTGATGAATACCATCACCATCCACACCGCGATTGGCACGGGCGATAAGCGCCAGAACCTCCACGTCTTTCGCGTGGTGCCGGATGTGGGCGTGAACTTTTCCAAGCTTTCGGAAGTAGACCGCCTCATCCGCGATATCCACTCCGGTAGGGTGCCGCCCGCCATGGCGGAAAAGCGCCTGGATGACATCGACCGCATGCCAGCGCCCTATAAGCCGTCCACGGTGATGCTTGGCTGGGGCGGCATGGGTGGCCTGATTTCCATGATGCTCGGCGGCGATCTCCTCGTCGGCCTCGTTGCCTTCGTGGTTTCCGCGCTGATTATGGGGCTTAATGATTGGTTGGCCAATTACCGCCTGCCGCCCTTTTATCAAAACGTCGTCGGCGGCTTCTTGGCCGTCTTCCCAGCAGCGATTTTGTATAACGTAGCCGCCGCCTTTGGCATTAGCATGTCGCCGGCGCAGATTATTGCGTCCGGAATCATCGTGCTGGTGGCGGGGCTGACGTTGGTGCAATCGCTTGTCGATGGCATCACCCGCTCCCCCGTAACCTCTTCCGCGCGTTTTTTCTCCGCGCTGTTATCAACGGGCGCGATCATCGCCGGCGTGGGTGTGGGCATCCAGCTGGCCTCCGCCATGGGCTTTGACCTGCCCCCAATGGGTACCTTGGCGCCGCCGGTCTATCACAAGATTCCCCTCTTGGTGCTGCTCGGCGGCACGGGTTCGGCCGCCTTCGCGCTGGCCTGCGGGGCTAATTGGATAGAAATTACCCTCTCAGGCCTCACGGCGGCCGCCGGTATGGTCTTCTACTACTTCGTGGTCGTGCCCTTCGGCGTCGGCCCGGTGATTGCCTCGGGCCTATCCGCCATCGTGGTGGGCCTAGCCGGCGGTTTGATGTCGCGTCGGTGGGGCATCCCGCCGCTCATTACGATGATCGTGGGCTATACGCCCATGCTGCCAGGCCTCATGCTGTACCGCGGCATGTATGCCTCCATCAACGAGCAGATGATTACCGGCTTTACCAACCTGGCTACCGCGCTGGCCATCTCCGGCGCGCTAGCAGCCGGCGTCGTTTTTGGCGAGCGCGTCGCGCGCCGCCTGCGCCGCCCGAAGTACTTCCGCCCGTACTCCGCCTTCAAGCGCATCGGCCGGTTCTCCTTCCACAAGGCAACTCACCTGGCTCGCAAGGCCCCGCGCATCCCGCGTGTGCCGATGTCCCCCTTTGCCCCACGCGTCAACCGCCCCGAATTGCCGCCCACGCTGGGGCCAAAGCCACCGCGACACGCGCAGGCTCAGCAGCACGCGCCGGGGACCACTCCGGCGGAAGATTTGTGGCCGGCAGATTCCCAGTGGCCGGCCCAGCCGCAAGAAACTGAGCGCACCACCTATACGGTGCCCGGCCAGAAATCACCCGCGCCGGAGGAATCCGATCACACCAAGCCCGACGGGGAGGAACCCGAGGAGCCCTAAACGCCGCCGGTAGCGTACAATATTTAGCCTGATAGCTTTCCCAATATTCAGGAGGACTCGCCGTGCCACCCAAGGTCCAAGACACGCACCCACAGGCAGAACAAGATATTGCCCTGGCAGAGGAAACCGCCCGCGCCGCCCGCCGCGTGGTGGCCACCTACTCCCAAGATTTCTTGGACGGCGTGACCTTGATGTCCATGCTGGGTGTCGAGCCCAAGGGCTTGGTGCACAAGAAGGTGCTGGCGGAACAAGCCGATGCCGCGCCGAAGAAATCCACGAAGAAGGCCACCAAGAAGTCGACGTCCAAGGCATCGAAAAAGTCCACTAAAAAGTCGACCAAGAAGACCACCAAGGCGGCCAAAAAGTCCACCAAGAAGTCGACAAAGAAAGCAACAAAGAAGTCGACCAAGAAGTCTTAAGCTAGTCTTGGACTATGAGTGAGCGCGGCAATGACTTCGTAGTAGTGGCAAACCGCCTGCCGGTAGATTTAACTACCGCGGCCGATGGCAGTCAGGAGTGGACGCCCTCGCCTGGCGGTCTGGTCACCGCGCTCTCACCGGTGCTGGAAGCGCACCAGGGCTGCTGGGTGGGGTGGCCCGGCGTCGCCGATGCCGCGCCCGAGCCCTTCCGCACCGAGGCCGGGGTGTTATTGCACCCGGTCAGGCTTAGCGAGTCCGACTTTGAGGCCTTTTACGAAGGCTTTTCCAATGCCACGCTGTGGCCGCTCTACCACGATCTCATCGTCACCCCGACCTATGACCGCGACTGGTGGGATGCCTACCGCGAGGTCAACCTCCGCTTCGCGGACGAGGTAGCCCACGTGGCCGCAGAAGGCGCGACGGTCTGGGTGCAGGACTATCAGCTGCAATTATTACCGGGCATCCTGCGGCAAATGCGCCCCGATCTCACCATTGGGTTCTTCCTGCACATCCCGTTCCCCTCCCCCGATCTTTTCCGGCAGCTGCCTTGGCGGGAGGAAACGGTGCGCGGCATCTTGGGGGCAGACCTGATCGGCTTCCACTTGGAGGCCAATGCCCGCAATTTCTTGGAATTGGCCCGCCGCCAGGGCCTCGAGGTGCGTGGCGAGGCCACCACCCGCGATGTCACCGCCCATATCCGCCTCCCCGGTGGCCGCACCGTGGGCGTGGGCGCGTTCCCCATTTCCATCGCCGCGCAGGATTTCGGCCAGTTTAGCGACGAGGATAGACGCCGCGTGGCCCAATTGCGCAAGGATTTGGGCAGCCCCAAGCGCATCATTTTGGGCGTGGATCGCCTCGATTACACCAAGGGCATCCTGCAGCGCCTGACCGCCTTCGAGGAGCTCTTGGAAACCGGCGCCCTGGATCCGGAGGAGGTCACCTTGGTGCAGCTGGCCACGCCCTCGCGTGAGCGCCTCGACCACTACAAGGCCACCCGCTCCCAGGTGGAAGAGGCCGTCGGCCGCATCAATGGCCGCTTTTCCCGCATGGGCCACCCCGTGGTGCACTACCAGCACCGCGGCGTGCCCAAGGACGTGCTGCGCTGCTACTACCGCATGGCCGATATCATGCTGGTCACGCCCTTTAAAGACGGCATGAACCTCGTGGCCAAGGAGTTCGTGGCCTGCCACGATGACGGTTCCGGTGCCCTGGTACTCTCGGAATTCGCCGGCGCCGCCGCGGAGCTCGATGAGGCCTACCTGTGCAACCCCTTCGACATCGAGTCCGTCAAACGCGCCCTACTCAACGCCGTGCGCGCGCTTGCCGATGCCCCCTTCACCATGACCCAGCGCATGCTCACCATGCACGAACAGGTCATGAGCCACGATGTGCGGCTGTGGTCGCAGTCTTTTTTGGGCTGCCTGCGTACTACCCGGACCGAAACCGCCTCGCAAGCTCCCGACTCACACGGAAAGGACTCCTAATGCCTCCTTCCCTCCCCCGCGTACGCACGGCCGGAGCGGCCGGTGCGGGTACACCCGCTGTGAACAAAGGCATCGGCAGGCATGCCGCAGCCGTGGCCACACTGGGTGCCGTCACGCTGCTTGCTGCCTGCGGTTCCGAGGACGATGCCCCACGGCCCGCGGGTGATGACCGGATTGTGGACAAACACTGGCAGGTCGTCTCCATCAATACTGCGCCGGACGCAGCATCCACCATCCCGGAATCGATTCCTCACGCGCCGGAATTTAGCTTCGGCGAGTCCACCATGGTGGGCACCACCGGCTGCACTCGGCTTGCGGCTCGGCTGACCTACACCGCCGGTGACGAGCGCGAGAATATCCGCGATGGCAATAAGTTGCACTTCGATGAGGTTAAATACGACGACACCGATGAGGACTGCGAGGGCAGTTCCGTGTGGGCTGATAACCTGCTGCGCAACCTCATTACCTCGGATAATGATTTTATCTACACCGTAAATAGCAATAACCAGCTCATCTTGGAGCTCGATACCGATGAGGTAGATTCGCCCTCCATCAAGCTGGTCTCCGGCGCGTAGCATGGGATGCCATGACGCTTTCTACCACCATTAAGGCCTTGGCCGCGGCAGAAGAGCTCGCCGTGGTTTCTGATTTTGACGGTACGCTGGCCCCGATTGCCGCCGACATTTATGACGTGGAAATCAACGCCGATGCCGCCCGCGCCCTCAACCACTTGGCCCACCTGCCGCGCACCACGGCCGCGGTGCTGTCTGGGCGCCACCTCGAGGGTCTGCAGCGCGTGTGTCCCCTGCGCGAGCCCGTCCTCTTCGGTGGCTCCCACGGCGCCGAGTCCTCCTGGCAGCAGACCGAGCTCACCCCCGCCATGCGCGAGCACCTTGCGCGCAAGGAGGAAGAAATCCGCGGCATCATAGACCGCTTCCCCGGCGCGGAGCTCGAGGTCAAGCCCTTCCAACGCGTGCTGCACCTGCGCTCGCTGGAGCTGGACAGCCCGGAGCAGGGCGCGGCCGCCTATGAGGCGGGCCTGGCGCTCGATACCGCCGGTTTCCCGCGCACCGCCGGCAAGTCCGTCATCGAGTTTTCCGCCACCACCGCCACGAAGGGCACGTGGCTGGAGACCCTCCGCGAGCGCACCGTCGCCACCGCCATGGTCTTTCTAGGCGATGACGTCACCGATGAGCACGGCTTCCGCGCCCTCCATCAGCCGCCGGACGTGGGCGTCAAGGTGGGCGAGGGCGATTCCATCGCCGCCGTGCAGCTTGCCGATGTCGACGCCGTCGCCCACTTCCTCACCGAGCTCGCTACCGCCCGCGCGGCCGCGGTGCAATAACCGACTTTCCCGGCGCGAACCGCGTCTGCAACACCCGCCGCGGCACCTCCTCCGCTCCTTCGGCGCCGACCTTCGCGCTGCCTGCACCGGCAGAATCACTTGTCGCGCTAGCGATGAGCTTTTCCAGCATGTGCCCGGCCGCGGCTCCCTTGGCCTTATTGGGCTGGATGACGGTAGCTAGGTCGAGGCGCTGCGCCGCATCGATGCCGTCAAAGCCGGTCACGGATAGGTCTTCTGGCACACTCAGCCCGCGCTCGCGGGCATAGGCCAGCACGCCGAGCGCCATGGAGTCGGTCGTGCACAGCACGGCCGTAAGCTCCGGATGCGCGTCGAGCAAGAGCTCGGCGGCGGCGCGGGTGGTATGGGCATCGTTAATGTGCTGCGTGACCACAGGCACGGATTCGGGCGCGATGCCCGCCTCGGCGAAGACGTCGAGCGCGCCCATCACCCGCGAGCGCTGCACGTGCATCTCCGCGTCCTGGACTTCCTGCCAGGAAATCGGGCCGTCGTGGCGCTGCAGGCGCAGGCGGATGGCGAGGATGCCGATGCGGCGATGCCCGGCATCGATAAGCGCACGTGCCGCCGGGGCAATCGCCGCGCGATCATCAATGCCCACGAACGGCAGGCCTGCGTCCGTGGGCTGATCGCAGACCACCAGCGGCAGGCCCCGGCCCCGCGCGGCCGCGAGGTAGGCATCGCCCGCGGCGACCGAATAGACCACGAAGCCATCGACCACGGCCGAACCCACCAGGCTGGTCGCCTCCGCCTCGCCTTCTGGGCCGGCGGGAATCAGCGTCAGCGTAGTCTGCGCGCCTGCCGATGCCTCCGCCATGCCCGCCAAGAAATCCACCGACGCCATGTCCTCGAAGGCGTAGGACAGGTGCTCGGTCAGCAGCACGCCTACCGACCCAGCGCGGCGGGTGCGCAGGCTGCGCGCCGTGGGATCAGGCCCCGGGTAACCGCGCGCCTTGGCGGCGGCCAAAATGCGCTCCCGCGTTGCCGGGGAGAGCTGGTCAGGGCGGCTATAGGCATTGGATACGGTTGTGCGCGAAACCCCCAACTCCGCGGCGAGGGAGGCCAGTGTCTTCCGGGTGGGGCTGCGTTTAACCATGCCTGTTACCTTACCCTGCGCCCTGGCGCCGGATTTTCAATGCATGTTCAATTGACAATGATTGCCAGCAAACGCACACTGGAGGGTATGCACACGTCACTACGCGCAACAACAGCCCTACTCGCAGCAAGTGGCCTCCTATTTACCGCCGCATGCTCTACAGATTCCGATTCTGGATCCGGAACCGACTCTGGTTCCGGCGACTCCGGTGATAAGAAGATTTCCATCGTCGCCTCTACCTCCATCTGGGCCGATGTTGCCCAGGCCGTGGCCGATACCGCCTCCGGCATCGACATCGAGGTCGAGCCCATCGTGGAGGGCAATGACACCGACCCCCACCACTTCGAGCCCACCGCGGCCGATGTAGCCAAGGCCAACGACGCCGACATGCTCGTGGTCAACGGCGGCGGCTACGACGCCTGGATCTACCAGGCCGTCTCCGATCAGGACAACATCATTTCCGCCCTGCCGCTGACGGACCACGGCAAGCTGGACGAGGACCCCGATGTCATGACCATCGATGCCGCGAAGGCCACCGCCAAGGATGACCCGGACAAGGTCACTAATATCGAGGGCAACGAGCACATCTGGTACGACCCCGCCGCCCTGGAGGAGGTCGCCGGATCCATCGCGGACCAGATCAACGAGAAGTACTCCGACGCCGGTGCCACCACCGAGAAGATCGACTCCCACGTGGACCAGCTGCGCGATAAGCTCAAGGAGCTTCCCGATGGCCTGAATTACGCCCAAACCGAGCCCATCGCCGATTACCTCATGAAGTACACCGACGGCAAGGACGTCACCCCCGAGGGCTACCGCAAGGCCACCATCTCCGAGGGCGAGCCCGCTACTGCCGATGTCGCCGCCTTCATCAAGGCCATCGACGATGGCGAGGTCGATCTCCTCATCTTCAACCCCCAGACCGAAACCGATACCGCCGGCCGCATCAAGTCCGCCGCAGAGGACAACGACGTCGATATCGTAGAAATCGGCGAAACCCCGCCGGATGGCAAGAAGTTCTGGGAATACTACGACGAAGTCACGAGCAAGCTGGGGAAGCACTAGTGCTCGTTGAATTCCATGAGGCCGCAGTAGACCCGCTGTGGTCGCAGCTTAATCTCGCCGTGGACCGCGGCGAGTTTATCGCCGTTTTAGGCCCCAATGGCGTGGGCAAGTCCACCCTGCTGGGCACCATCCTCGGCACCCGCACGCTGACCAGCGGCCGCGTCGACGTCAACTGCCGGGTCGGGTTCATCCCCCAGCAGCGCATGTTCCCCGCTGACCTTCCCCTGCGCGCCCGCGACCTCGTGTCGCTCTCCGTGGCGCACGGGGTATTCCGCCACCGGCACCCATTACGTTGTTAGCAGTTCCGCTTGAGGTTACCCAGGATTCGTAACTCTGCCCCTGTGCAGGGGCAGGTTATGTTTGTCTGCGTTCCTTTTGCTTTTCTTTTTCAGGAGCAGTGGAACTAGTCGCTGGCTTCGGTATGGCTTATTTTCGTCCCTGTCTGATAATGATCCGGGGGGTGATGCCGCCGAAGGCAGTGACATACTCCAAACTGCTAATAGGAACCTGACCCACATCAACGGTGTGAGGTCTCAAAGTAATGTGGATGCCAGCGTGAAGTATGTCCGACCACCAGCGATGAAAGAAGTCTCATACTCATTCAACTCGCTAGGAGGTCTGACATGGTCTACGACTATGTCATCGGAATGGATGTTGGAAAATACTTCCACCACGCGTGCGTCTTAGATAGCCACGGCGCCCAGGTCCTGTCCAAACGAATCAATCAAAACGAGCAGGCTTTACGCGCGCTCTTTTCGAATTTCTACTCTGGTAACAACAAGGTCCTTGTCGTTGTTGACCAGCCAAATAACATTGGTCGGCTTACTGTCGCGGTAGCCCAAGACCTTGGAATTGATGGGGCCCGAACCCCGGAAAGTGGACACGGGGATTTAATCAAGATGCGATAGTAAGTGTAGCTGATCCGGCGGCTTC